>SLGL01000012.1 GCA_007123785.1 Balneolaceae bacterium | reverse complement strand
TTACTCTTCTCTCTGTTGATCCGTTTCAATCATTTCTTCCAGCCGTATTTCTTCTTCAATTCTCCTTAACTCTTCTCGTTCTATTCGCCTGTAATACCTTCTGAAGAAGAAATTTTGTTTAAGGGCCTGCATATTTTCATCCAGCCCATGGGTGCCCTGTTTGAGGTTGAGAATCGTCTGACTCAGGTTACCGGCCATGGTTGTATCATGGATTAAAGCACCAAGAGAACCTTCTCCACTGTTAATTTTCGTCATTATTTCTCCAAGCTCCTGTGACGCGATCTCTGTTTTTGCTGCCGTAAGCTGCAATTTCTCCATAAATTCAAAAACATGTTCTTTGGTAACTTCAATAGTTTCATCAAAACCTTCAGAACTTTTTTTGAAATTTTCAATGGTCTGAGTGATGTTATCTGCAATGGATGGATCCTGTATCAATCTGCCAAGTGTGCCTTCTCCGCTGTTTACATCCAACATGATTTGAGAAAGCTGATGAGTAATAATTTCGGCATTAGCTGCCGAGGTCTGTAAACTTGCCATTACAACATCGGTTTCAATCGGCTCCTTTGATAAAATATGTTGACCATCTTGAACGGTTGGTGCATCATTGCTGCCCTGGGTAATAATTAATACACGGTCACCAATAATCCCTTCGGAACCAATCCCAGCCTGGCTGTCCGCCTTTATGAACTGTTGTACATTTCTCCTGATCAGCAGGTCTACCTGTACTGTTGAATCATTAATAATGGTAATATTATCAACTGTACCTACATTGATACCTGAATACCGGATATTATTTCCCACAAGCAAACCACTTACATTCTGAAAATTGGTTGTGACTTTAAATACAGGGTTAAACAAATTCTGTTGTCTGCCTATAAAAAAGATTGCAATCACAAAAATCGCCAGTCCAACTGCAATAAACATTCCTAAACGAGCTTTAAATGCCGGGGTGTAATTATCCATAATTTTGTGTTGTTAAGTGAAAAGACAATTTTGGCTCTGTGATGATTTGTTTGAGTAATTCAAAATTTGGGCAACTAAAAGTCTTCCGCCGGCGGGCGGAGAGATTTAGAGGTGTAGTCCCCTTTAAAAAAGGTGAAAGTGAGCGGAGTGAACAGGGGGATGTAAACCCCTCTCGGCTTCGCCGTACTCCCCTTGCTAGGGCAGACACCCCCCTCTGTCCCCCCTTATTAGGGGGGATTATCCTGCTTTGCTCTTTAATACTACCCACACAAATCATCATAGAACTACATTTTTTTTGGTTTAAAAAATGATTGGATAAGCTCATCGGGGGATTTTTCAAATTCATCAAGAGAACCTTCCAGATAGACTTCCCCGTCTTTCAGCATGATCATCCGGTCGGCAGTAGCCCTGGCACATTCAATGTCGTGCGTGATGATAATAGAGGACGTATCATATTTTTTTTGCACGTCGTTGATCAGAGAGCTTATCTCATCAGATGTAACCGGATCGAGGCCGGTAGTGGGTTCATCGTAGAGCATAATCATGGGATCAACCACGATAGTGCGTGCCAGGCTTGCCCGTTTACGCATTCCGCCCGAAAGCTCTGAAGGCATTTTGTGCAGTGTGTCAGAAAGTCCCACGTTTTCTAACGTATCTTCGATTTTTTCATCCATTTCTTTTTGTGAAAGATTTTTTTTAATTCTCTTTAGAGGAAATTCGAGGTTTTCTTTGATGGTCATAGAATCGTACAGTGCACCGCTCTGAAAGAGAAATCCGATTTTCATTCTCAGCTTTGCCAAATCCCGGTCGTTCAGTTTGTTCACATTCTCACCAAGAACATTGATTGTTCCGGAATCCGGATTCAGCAAACGAACAATACATTTTATCAGCACCGATTTACCTGAACCTGATTTACCCAGAATCACCAGGTTCTCCTTCTCAAAAAGCTGCACCGAAAAATCCTTTAATACCGGCAGATCACCGAATCCAATTTTGAGATTATGGATCTCAATAACCTGTTCGGGTGATAATGTGGCTGAACCTGCCAGCGATGCTATTTTATTTTCACTTTTCATTTTTATAATAGCATATCGGTTATTTGCACAGCAACCAGGTCAATAAGTATCACTAATAAAGAGGCAACCACTACAGATTCATTCGCCGCTTTCCCAACACTTTCTGTTCCCCGGCCGGCTGTAAACCCTTTATAACAGCCAATAAAGCCGATCGCCGCGCCAAAAAAGAAGGTTTTAATGACAGCGGGAAACAGATCCATAAATCCAACAGCACTAAATGCCTGAGAAATGAACAGAACAAAATTTACTTCACCTTTAATATTGGCTCCGGCCCAGCTTCCCAAAATACCGAGAGCATCTGCATATAAAACCAATATTGGAATCATGAGTGTAGCCGCCATCACTCTGGGTACCACTAAAAATCGAATGGGATTTGTAGACGAAACCTCCATGGCATCAATCTGTTCAGTCACCTTCATTGATCCTAATTCAGCTCCCATACCCGACCCAATTTTCCCGGCGCAAATGAGTGCAGTTACTACCGGCCCCATTTCCCTTATAATCGATAAAGCCACCATACCCGGCAGCATAGAGACCGCTCCGAATTCTGCAAGAACCGGGCGGGCCTGAATGGTAAGAACCAACCCAATAACCACTCCGGTGATTGTTATAAGAGGTAATGTTTTATTACCCACCAGATAACACTGTCTCAGAAATTCTCTAAATTCAAAATCGCGAGAAAAAGAGGCTTTTATTGTGTACCAGAAAAACAGATTAATTTCACCCACAGCCAAAAAGAAACGATTCGCTTTCTGAGTTTTTTTTATAACATTTTCACTCAGTTTTATAGCTCTTTTCTTTACATCGGGCAGTTTTGGGATTTTTTTTCTAACCGGACCAATTGCTTTCATCTGTTTCTATTATACCGTACGCTAAATTTACTTTGAAAATTCTCAAGAAAATGTAGCCAGTTATAACAGCCTCACTGGTTTTAACTTACTTTCCCTTATGAATTTATAAGTTACGGTTTTAAGCCTCAGCCTTGTTACAGTTTTCTTGTTCCGGGTTACATAAATCAATGATATTTCAGGCAAATACACTCATAGAGCCATGTCTGACTTGGATACCCGTTTTTAGCACAGTAGTATTAAAAATAGTTCAGAATCTGATTTCCTGAACTATAGGCAGGCAGGAAAAATGCACATATTGTATGGTTAAGCGGTAAAGTATTGTGAAATCATTAAAACGGATTAATGTGTGACTTATATAACATTTATCCACTGTTACATAACAATATTAATAGAATATGCACGCATTTTATCTGCACTTGAAAGGAATCCAAATGGATGAAATTACCCTGACAAGAAAACTAAAGATAAAAATTTATGAAATTTTATTTGATTACAATCATTACCGCGTTATTTATGGCAGTGAGTACAGTAAGTGCACAGAATATAAACATTGGTACTAAAATAGGACTGAATTCATACACTTTTGATAATGACAGCGGACAGGGGTTTGATTCAAATTTAGGGCTTCATGCTGGATTACTTGGGCACATCCATTTGAAAAGGCAGTTTGGTTTGCAGCCAGAAATTGTTTATTCCATGCAGGGTGCAGCAAGTGGCAATACCAATCTCAACCTCGATTACATAAACATACCTGTAATGCTTCAATATATGTTTGATAATGGCTTCAGAATTCAGGCTGGTCCTCAGATAGGATTGCTCGTCAGAGCCAAAGCAGTAAATAATAGCACTACTATAGACATTAAAGATGATTTTAAATCGATAGACGCAGGCTTAAGTTTTGGTGCGAGTTATGTACATACACCTACTGATTTTGGTATTGATTTAAGATATAATCTTGGATTAAGTGATATATCCGAAAGTTCAAGTATTAAGTCAACCAGCAGGGGTTTCCAGATAGGTATCTTTTACCTTTTTAATCACTCAGATTAGTTTCAGTAATCTTGAATGAACTCCGAATATCGAAGTAAAAAACCTTCAATTCGGCGTTCGATATTCGATATTTCTCTGTTTTTTTAATAACGAACACCGAATCATGAACTCCGAACTCCGAAGTGAAAATCTCCATGATTCAAGCATTGGATTCGACATTCGGTGTTCGATGTTCATTATTCAAACTCACTTCAGATCACATTTATCTGAATCCAAAAAAAATCTGCTTGATTATCTTTTATCCGTTAAAGCGGCAACTCCCGGAAGTTCTTTTCCTTCAAGGTATTCGAGACTTGCACCGCCTCCGGTTGAAACGTGGGATACCTGATTCTCAAGCCCGGCTTTTTTAATAGCAGAGGCTGAGTCACCGCCTCCGATGATCGTGGTAGCTCCATCAGCGGTTGCTGCAGCCAGAGCATTTGCAACTTCAAATGTTCCCTCCGCAAAATTGCTCATCTCAAACACTCCCATTGGGCCATTCCATACAACGGTTTTAGCTTGTTTGATCAGATTTCCGAATGCGATTGCAGACTGCGGGCCAATATCGAGCGCCATCCAGCCATCTTCAATACCATCCTCATCCACTACTTTGTTTTCAGCATCGTTACTAAACTCTTTGGCTACAACAGAATCCATCGGAAGCATAAAGTTCACACCGGCTTCCTTCGCTTTTTCGATCAGTTCTTTGGCAAGCTCTACCTTGTCTTCCTCGAGCAGAGAGTTGCCGATAGGCAGGCCTTTGGCTTTATAGAAGGTATAGGTCATTCCCCCACCAATAACAATACTGTCTACTTTTGATAGCAGGTTTTCAATCACACCGATTTTGTCGGACACTTTTGCGCCGCCCAATATAGCAACAAACGGCCGTTCCGGGTTATTTACACTCTCTTCGAGATAACGGATCTCTTTTTCGAGCAGAAAGCCTGAAACCGATGGCTGCAAATATTCAGTAACACCGGCCACCGAGGAATGAGCACGATGGCTACTGCCAAAAGCATCGTTCACGAACAGATCAGCACCGGAAGCAAGTTGTTTTGCAAAATCGGGATTATTCTTTTTCTCACCAGGGTGGAACCGTACATTTTCGAGCAGTACGATTTCGCCGGTTTTGGCAGCGTTTACAGCGGTTTCACGCTTCTCACCTATGCAGTCTTCTGCAAAATGAACCCTGGCATCTACAAGAGTTGCGAGATGATCGGCCACAGGTTTCAGGCTGAATTCGGGATCCGGAGCATCGGCAGGCCGGCCCAGATGGCTGGTTAAGATCAGTTTGGCACCGGCGTCGGTCACAAAATTAATCGACTTGAGTGCCTGTACAATTCGGTTGTCATCCGATATCACTCCCTCTTTGATCGGTACGTTAAAATCTACTCTCATTAAAACGGTTTTACCGTTTAATTCAACATCATTCAGTGTTAGTTTTGCCATTTTTTTTGATGATTTTTTTTAAGTTAGCTTTTTTGGAAAAATACGGGTTCGCAACGGTGTTTGGAAATTATCTGCATGAAAAAATGCTTTCCGATTCAAACGGATGATCGCGGTTCGTGTATAGGTTACTTGTTGCGGGTTTCTACAACATTAACCCGCTATGAGAAGAACTTTCAGAAACTGCCAAACGGCAGTTTCGAAATAAACCAAATTGATTGCTGCATGTAAATAATTGAATTCAATCCCTCATCAGTTTTTTGTACTGAATGCGTGTTGGTTGCTCTTCGCTGATTCCCAGCCGTTTCCGCCGGTTTTCTTCATATTCCTGATAATTCCCTTCAAACCAGTACACCCGGCTGTTGCCTTCAAAGGCGAGAATGTGTGTGGTTACCCGATCCAGGAACCACCGGTCATGCGAAATCACAACAACACAACCCGCAAATTCAAGCATTGCCTCTTCAAGTGCACGCAGGGTGTTCACATCCAAATCGTTGGTTGGCTCATCAAGCAATAATACATTGGCACCTTCCTTAAGCATTTTGGCCAGGTGAACCCGGTTCCGTTCTCCGCCGGAAATTTCACTTGCCTTCTTCTGCTGATCACTGCCGCTGAAATTAAACCTCGCCACATAAGCACGGGAATTTACCTCACGATTTCCAAGTTTGATGAGATCCTGCCCTCCGGAGATCTCTTCCCAGATGGTTTTAGCAGGGTCGAGCGGACGCTTTTGATCCACATAACCCAGTTTTACAGTATCACCCAAAACGATATTCCCGCTATCCGGTTTCTCTTCTCCGGTAATCATTTTAAAAAGTGTGGTTTTTCCGGCACCGTTGGGACCAATTACGCCAACGATTCCACCTGGTGGCAGATTGAAATTCATCTCTTCAATCAGAAGTTTATCATCGTATCCTTTCGATACATTTTCAGCTACAATTACTTTGTCTCCAAGACGAGGACCGGCGGGGATGAAAATTTCCATCTCATCCTGGCGTTTTTGATGCTCTTCAGAAAGCAGATCCTCGTAGGCATTGATCCTCGCCTTACTCTTGGCCCGCCGTCCTTTCGGGTTTTGGCGAATCCACTCCAGCTCCTGCTGCAGTGTTTTCTGACGTTTGGATTCCTGTTTTTCCTCCTGCTGAAGCCTGGTTTTTTTCTGTTCCAGCCAGGATGAATAATTGCCTTCAAAAGGTATCCCCTCGCCCCTGTCGAGTTCCAGTATCCAACCGGCAACGTTGTCGAGGAAATAACGATCATGGGTTACGGCAATAACGGTTCCTTCATAGCGGTCAAGGTGTTGTTCCAGCCATCCTACCGATTCGGCATCCAGGTGGTTAGTCGGTTCATCAAGCAGAAGCACATCTGGTTTTTTGAGAAGAAGACGACAGAGTGCGACACGCCGCAATTCTCCGCCGGAGAGGACTTCGATCTTTGAATCAGCCGGAGGACACCTTAAGGCATCCATCGCCTGATTGAGCTTGGCGTCGATATCCCAGGCCCCTATCCGGTCGATCTTCTCCTGCAGTTTGGTCTGTTTTGCGATGAGCGCGTCAAAATCAGCCTCTGGATCACTAAATCCTTCGTTTACGGCCTCGTACTCTTTGATGAGGTTCATCGTCTCCTGCACACCTTCCTGCACGATTTCAAGTACGGTTTTTTCCGGATCCAGTTCAGGCTCCTGAGAAAGGTATCCGAAGGTGATTCCTTTCTGGCGAGAGATGTTCCCGATATAGTCATCATCTTCTCCCGCAATAATTCTCAATAGTGTACTTTTACCGGCTCCGTTCAGTCCAAGGACACCGATTTTGGCTCCATAGAAAAAAGAGAGATAGATATCCTTCAGTACGGTTTTGTTGGGTTTATATATTTTACTGACCCCAACCATCGAAAAAATAATTTTTTGGTCGCTCAAGTTATTGATCTGTTGATTTTAGTTAGAAATAAAAACATAGGCCGAGCCAGGTTTTAAAAATCGAAGCGTAAGCCTATAGATGTGAAATTCACCGTTTCAAATGCAAGCCAAGGTAAGGCTTCGTAGGATACCCTTAATTCGAAAGGACGATGGGTAGCGAAAGAATTGCGTAAAACAAATTTTCTTATGTGTATATCGTACTCAAGTTTTAAGAATGGATTTGCTTCTTCCGGAGTTAGCTCAAAACCTGTACCAACCCAAAAACGAACCAGATAGGATCGAAAAAGATCCGCCTTCCCCCAAAAATCAACACTATCAAACTGAGAAAGCTGATTAAAATCAGAGTTATAAGAAGTCAGGCCATAGTTAATACGATAGCGGGGAGATAAAGAAATGTTTGTTACCGTTCGGTTTCTTCTGAAATCATATCTTGAACTAAAAATGTGGCGCTCGCGTGGAGGACGTTCTTCGAAATCAACATTGTCAATATCATTAAAAAGTTCGGGCAGCCAATAGTAGTCCCTGTTATAAAGTTTTGCTAATTCTGCCCCGCGAACAAGCAGCAGGGCTCTCATATCTTTATCCACAAAACCGCCGTGATTTCCGGCACTGGCATAACCGGTCTGCTCATACTTGAAGCCATCAAAAAGTGTAATTATATCCCCTGCATTAGGGTTATCCATGTAGTGAAAAAGTATAACCGGAGCCATCGGAAACTCCGATGCATGAGTGAGCTTCAGCCAATCATACCGGCTCAGATATTCACCGCTATACCCTTTTTCATTATACCCGAGTACATCTTCACCTTCATAACGATAACTTATTTTTTGATTTTCATAATCCTTGTAAAAATGTATAGTCCCATTTTTATGATACCCTTTCAACGTATTATTATCTAACCTAAAGAATGTAAAATCCAGTTCTGTTTCTTCTCTTAATTTTCTTGCATAATAATCTGCTTTTTCAGGCTCTGTCAAATATACAGAGGGATAAGCAGCCAATTTTACTTCGTCTTTCAACAGATCTTCAACTATTGAACCAATCTCAATTCCCTGACCAAAAGTCATTCCATGATCTGAATATAAAATTACATTTACATCGTCATCCAGCCGCTTCATAAGTCGGCCAAATTGCCTGTCAAAATCTCGAAGTGCATTTAAATATTCTTTTTCACCAAAAAAATGTCCGTGTGTATCAACATTATACCAATAAAATTGGACGACATTATAGTCTTTCAAGTAATCGGCAGTATTAACCAGGGCGGGGCCGGCCAGCCAATGGAAAAATGGAACACCGTACAAAATATTAGTTGTTGAAAGACGTGAAGTGGAAAAAACCATTCTCAAAAAAGTACCTACAGTCTTGATAGTTGTTCCTTCAATTCTGTCCACCACATATTGCCATCCGGGCAGATCTGCTTCACGAATGGAGTCGCCAAATCGAAGACTTGAAATTACAGTAGGAGTTTTGCTTGGGAAATAGGTGATGGCATGATCTATCATACCATGATGCCCAAAAAAAGCTTTCAGATTGGGTAGATTTCCTTTTTCCAGCTCTTGCTCTAAATAAATTCCTGATACTCCGTCCAGGTGAATGAGAATAAATTTTGGTGGGTCATTCGAGTAGACATCCTGAACTGAAATCAGGTGTTTGGCCATCGCCAAAAAAAATATCAAAATAATTTTCTTCAACAAAATAAATACCCGTGTGTAAAAAATTTCGGAATACCGAATATACACCATTATCTTGAACTTACTTGACCTTATTATTTACTGTAAATTCAAGCTTT
>SLGL01000404.1 GCA_007123785.1 Balneolaceae bacterium | reverse complement strand
TATACTTTTTGCTTGTGACGTAATACGTTCGCAAATTCTTAATCAGTGAATTCATGTTATCACAATTTATATTCCCGGATAAAACCAATTATAAAAACAACATTCCAGACAATAGGGCTCATGCATTTCTTGATATTATGCTCTTACTCCGATTCTGTTTTATCTGCTTAATTATTTGAATAATTTAAACAAGATGCAAAAACAACTCTCAAACCGGTATTAACGATATGATTCTTCTGGAAAAAAAAAGAATAGAACGAACTTTAAAAAGAATGGCTTACCAGATACTTGAAGAAGCTCAAAGCTCAAATATCATTCTGATAGGTTTGAACGAACGGGGTTTTGCTGTTGCAAAAATGATACAGACTTATCTTGGAGAGGCTGTTGGCGGCGACATTTCTCTTGAAAAACTGGAAGCTTACGATAACTCAACACCAAACATCAATACCGATCACGCTGATGACAGCATGCTTGTGATCGTTGACGACGTTATTTTCAGCGGTGAAACTATGTTCAGTGCAATTCGAAAAATCCCGGAACTTTCGGCATTTAAAAAGATTTTAGTAACTGTATTGATTGACAGGGGACATCGTAAATATCCTATTCTTGCTGGTATTGTAGGTATGGATGTACCAACCAAACTAAACGAACAGGTGGAGATGCAGTTGACTGACAACCAGCCGAATGAAGTTATACTTGTTCAAAAACAATAAATTTTTATTCATCGAACTCATTCACAATATGCGCTCTTTTAAAATTCTGCTAATCGCTGTAATTTTTCTGCTTTTCAATACAGCTTTACTACTTGCTCAGGACTCTGTGGCTATACCCGATACACTCCAAGGCTGGAAATCAACCTGGGTTGTAAACCTGAACGGCTCACAGGCCTCATACAGTAACTGGTCTCAGGGTGGTGTAAACAATATTGCGGTGACCGGACGCAGTAATGCAACCCTTGCCTATAAACAGGGACGTTTTTCCTATGGTGTACTGCTGGATACCCGTTTTGGCCAAACCAGAATTCAAGATGAAGGTGTTAGAAAAATCGATGACCGTCTTTTCCTTATGAACAGATTTCTGTTCGATCTGGGTAATGAAGATTCCGACTTTAAAATTTTCGGTAATATTCGGTTCAGAACACAATTTGCCGAAGGCTTTAATTACGGAGCCGTACCTGATGGGGGCAATATCCTGATTTCAAACTTTTTGGCTCCGGCCTATTTCACACAAGATGCAGGTTTGGCATACGTGCCCACTGATAATTTCATGTTTGAAGCCGGCCTGGGATTGCAGCAAACTTTTGTCCGGGATGTAGAACTTGCTCCCCGTTACGGGCTGGATGAGGGTGACCGTTTCCGTTCGGAAGCAGGTCTTACACTTGGCTCCAATTACGATGCGGAAATAGCCACTAATATTCTGTTCTCTACAAGTATCAACACATTCACCAGTTTTGATAAACCCTTAAGTAGTACCGATGTCTATTTTTCGAACCGGTTTACTGCCCGAATCAACAGCTACATGAATACCTCACTATCTCTTGATCTCGTTTACAATGATGACTTTTCCAAGGAGATCCAGGTTGCACAGGTACTTTCTGTAGGTGTTTCTTTTAATTTGCGGTAAGAGTATTAAGTACCATCAACGTTTATACAGGTTTTTATTTACCCTTACTTACAATCTTGAAATGAATCATTTCAAATGCCGGATCTATTTAACAACTTTATTTACTGATTGATTAATACTTAAAAATTATTGTAAAGACTCATTAATAAAATTTTTACAGGCACTTAAAAGGCCTTATTTTACTATATATAACTGTTCAGTTTGCAGTTTCCTCCCGTACATCAGATTAAAAAAGAATGTTTTAAAAATTTCATTAGATGTTTCATGCAGAACCCAAACTAAAAATTGCATAATATTATATCATTATCTATCTCTATAACCTGAAATGAAGTTTACTCTCAGCACCTTTTTCTGCCTCTTTTTCCTGACTCACGGCATTCTTTTTGCCCAGGATGAAAATATTGAAGTCCCCGATACACTCAGCGGATGGGATAAAAGCTGGGACATTCATTTGAGAGGAACCCAGGCCTCCTATAGCAATTGGTCGCAGGGTGGCACCAACAATATTGCTGCTTCCGCACGTACAGTGTTTACAGCTATGAAAGCAAAAAACCGATTTTCATACGCATTCCAGATTGATTCCCGGTATGGTGGCGCAAGGCTTAGCGAACAGGGCCTGAGAAAAACTGACGACAGGCTTGCAATAACCAACCGTTTCCTATACGACATTGAAGACGATGATTCAGAATTCAAACTCTTTACCAACCTTACTTTTCGTACTCAATTTGACAAAGGTTTTGATTACGGAGGCGGGGAAGACGGAGAAGACCGCTTGATTTCCAGATTTATGGCACCAGCCTACTTTGGTCAAAATGCCGGACTTGCATATGAACCGGGAAATCACTTTTCTGTAGAAGCAGGCCTTGGATTACAGCAAAAGTACCTCAGAGACAGCGCACTTGCACCTGTGTATAATCTTGAGCCCGGCCAAAATCTTCGTTCGGAAGCAGGCTTCACCTTCGCAACAAAGTTTGAAGCAGAAATTGCCAGGAATGTTGATTTCCTGGCCACTGTAAACACATTTACCAACATGAAAACAACGATCAGAAGTACAGATGTTTTCATCACCCACAAAATCAACGGAAAAATTAACGACAACATGAATGCCTCTTTTAATCTTGAGCTCATTTACGATGACGATTTTTCCAAAGAGGTTCAGGTGGCCCAGGTTATTTCACTTGGCCTAACCTATTCAATTTAACTGTTTCGAACTTTGAACAAGTTTGAACCATATCTGGAAATCCTCAAATCTTCGCTGGAATCTCTCGATCAGTGGCGTGAGATTTTCGGATCTGAACAAACCGTCAGCCACTCTTTGCCGGATCACGAACCAATCATCCAGGTTATTGAAACCCTCCGCGAAAAACTGGAGGGAAATTATCCTTTTCACCATCCTCAGTATGCCGGGCAGATGCTCAAACCACCCCATCCTGTTGCATGGATCGCATATTCCCTTGCCGCAACCATCAACCCGAATAATCATGCACTGGATGGCGGGCCGCCAACATCTGAAATGGAAAAAGAGATTATTCATCAACTTGCCGCTATGATTGGCTATAAAGAGAATTATCTTGGCCATCTGACCTCTGCTGGAACAATTGCCAACCTTGAGGCACTTTTTGTAGCAAGAGAAATTCACCCCGGCAAGGCGATCGCAGCTTCAGCTAATGCGCATTACACACACCGGAGAATGAGCCGCGTGCTGGGCTGCAAATTTATCGAAATACCGGTTAATGAAATCGGTCAGCCTGATTTTCGATTTATTGAAAAGCATGCCGACCAGATCGGAACACTGGTTGTAACGCCGGGCACAACCGGTCTTGGCCATGTTGAACCAATTGCCAAAATGAAGCATTTGGCTGATGAATTTGGATTTCGAATTCATGCCGACGCCGCTTATGGCGGCTTCTTCAAGCTTCTTGAACAGGAATTGCCGTCACGTGCACACTGGGAAATCCTATCTGAATGTGACAGCATCGTAATTGACCCACACAAGCACGGGCTTCAGCCTTACGGGTGTGGCAGTATACTCTTTAAAGATGCATCGGCAGGAAGATTTTTTAAACACGATTCCCCGTACACCTATTTTACTTCTGATGACCTGCATCTTGGAGAGATCAGCCTGGAATGCTCAAGGGCCGGAGCAGCCGCAGCCGCACTTTGGGCTACACTTCAACTGTTTCCCCTGTCTGAACAGGGGCTTGGAAACGTGCTTAAAAAAACAAGACGTGCAGCACTCAACTTCTCTGATCGAATTGAAAAAGAACCAGGCTGGGAACTCTATTGTGAACCGGAACTCGATATTGCGGGCTATTTTAAAACACCCCTGAAGAATTCTATTCATGAATTAAATAGAATTAACAGGAATGTTTTTGATGCCGGTACACGCAGCCGCAAGAATGGTTTTCACCTGAGCCTTTTTGCCATTCCTGCTGATCTATTCACAAAAAAATTCCCTCAGTTTAAAAAAGATGCCCCCCAGGCTGTAATACTGAGAAGCGTTTTTATGAAAGAGGAACATTACGGTTTTACCGATGAGCTTGCCGGCCGAATTTTTTCGGCAGATTCAGATTGATTCTCAGAGTTTCAGTTCAAATGCTGCATCGTCTGCCCGAAACCGGAACGGGTCAAGCTGGCTTGCCATCGCAAAGAATGATTTGGCCTCCCCTTCATCACCGTTTTTTTGATAAATTTCCCCGGCCAGGTGATACAACTCCGGGCTCGATGGATACTGCTCCAGAAGCTGATTCAGCAGGGGTGCGGCAGCCTGAAACTCTTTATCTGCAACCAGAATCTTCAGCCGGTAAAGGTCGAAAATCGGGTGAGGCTCTTTGGCCATTTCCATGTAGTGCCTGCAGCGTGAAAAAATATTTTTCTTGAAGTAGTAGTGAACAAATAGCATCAGCAAAAAACGGTCGGGGTTCAGTGACACCAGCCGGTCTTCAAGAGTTCGCAAAAGCTCGCGTTCATCTGCAATCAACAGCGTTAGGACGATGGTCAGCAGTTCTTCTTCACTCCAGTCTGTCCGCAGAATATCGGTACGCACTTCGCTGGTCAGATAGTCCTGTACTACCTGAACCCATTCGGAATCGGGATTCATAGGGTTTGGAGGAGCGCCCAGCCGCTGAAAACGCTCGGGGTGCGTCCCTTGATCAGGCAGTGATTTTTGATGATCGGGATTCCATTTCTCGTAGAATCGCGCCCGGTTCTGCCATCTCAGTTCTGGAGCCAGATCTATTCCCATCAGCGAAGTGGTGCTGCCTTTTTGATGCGTTACCACAGTATTGGTAACAATCAACATTCTATGTCCTTTTTCCTTGATTTGCCGGCAAAAATCATCCATCTCAAAATAACAGAGGCGATACCCTTCATCAAAACGCAAGCCCAGTTCCTTCTTAATCATAAAGCAACAGCTATCCACCCGTTTGGCAGTCATCAAAGAGTTTTTTTCTGAAGATTCCCCTTTCTGCTCCTTTATACTGGTGGTGTTGAGAAGTGGTGCGGCAAGTGCGGCATCATCTGAATGTTCCAGGGCATTTCTAAGTAGATCAACAGACTTTACGGATAATAACACATCGTTGTGAAGTACCAGGATATAATCACCATCTGCAGCATCCAAACCTTGGTTTACAGAAGCTGCGAAGCCCTTATTTGAGCTGTTGGTAATCACCCTGATATTCAGAAACGACTCTTCCTGAAGCTGGGCAAGATAGTCGAATGTATCATCAATGCTTGCATTATCAATGACAATAAGTTCAGTTGTTCGGCTGTCAACCGCTTCATCGAGGTGGACCAACGTCGACTCCAGAAGTACTTTTCCATGGCCGGTAGTAGGAATTATTACAGAATAGCGAATCCCCTTTTCTTCCGTATATGGTTTCGGTGCCTCCTCTTCTTCTGAAATTGCCTCCTCTGTGAATAAACTCTGCACCTGTGGTTTTTCATCGACTGTTTCGGGTTCAGTTTCTTTCGGCACACGGCCTGAAACCGGTGTATTATACTCCGATGATGGCTCCTCAATAACTTCTGAAATGTCAATTTCGGGTTTGGATTCAGCCTGTTCAGGTTCTCTCTGGATATTGTGTTTCAATTCGGCCGCCTCAACATATCGCCGAAGCTTTTCAAGTGAGGTAATTTTGATGCGAATCCCCTCGTGGTGGTTGGGATTTCGTTTTAGAAACCTGTCGATAAGTTCGAGCGAAAGATTAGCTTCATTCTGCTGAAGATAACTGCGGGCCTGTATCAATAGTTCATCATCCGAAACTTTATCACGTACTGTTGCTTCGCTTTCCGAAAGTTCCTTAATTAGTTTTTTACGTTCATCTTCATCTTCGTTAATACGCAGTGCCGAAAAGAGAATTTCCTGAATTTCGCTATAAACCGCATACCGCGACTGATCATCCGCAACAACAAAAAACGGATCTGTTTTATGCCATGAACATTCCTGCATCAGCCGGAAAGCCAGTTCTGCTCCATGCAGACTACTCATAAACGGATTGAAAAATAATTTTTCCGGTTCTATAATTTCCCGGTTCCAGACCAAGCAACTGTCATCGGGCAGATCTCCCTCATCGGCCGCTCGCACCCATTCTGATGGTGTTCGGGGCAGATCATAGTCAAGTACCCAAAAAGCAGCCGGATCTGCTTTAAACCGGCGGACAGATTCGGAAAGCAGAGATTCGTTCAGCCTGTCGGCCCGAAGCGGCGCCCACATAAGCGAACCGGATGCGTGAACCAGTGCTTCATTTAATGAAGCAGCTCTTCCTGCATGTTTTTCATGCTCGAAGAGATATACCCGATCATTTTCGGCTTTCTTCACCTCACGTTCAATCGCCTGCGCTGTAACCGGGTCTGCCGCGTCATTAATAATGATGATTTCAAATTTACGATTTTCATACTGCAGCACTTTTTCCAGCAAGTTATTAAAATAATTACTTTTCGTGTGCGTGGTCAGTATGACAGATAGCTGAATCGAATTCTTCATTCTGGAAATTAATTTTTTCAAATATACGATATGACTCCGTGTCTGCGAAATCTCTTTATTTGAAAAGGAGTTTTTATGATTAGGTGTTTAAGATCCTGAAAAAAACTAAGAACAATAAAGCCACCAGCTATCAGCTTTAAATACTGGCAATTATCTGCTGATAACCTGTTGTAATTTCTTTCTGAAACCTTTCAGCCAATATGGATGTTCTCTTTTTTAATAGGGCATTTTTTTAATTGATGTACTACCTTTGCATTCGGTTATTGCATAACAGATTTTTTGATTCGTGATCATAGCATTTTTAGTCCTCTATTTTACTTTTCTCCCATTTTCGGATAAAGAAGATGGTAACGCCATATCTTTTGATCCGCTCTTATCTGTTTTCGACATCGGAACTGTTCAGAGCCTGATCGTTGAAAAAAATGACGAAATTATCGCGGAATATTACAAAGGTTCCATTCACTCAGGCAGACATACCAACATCAAGTCGGCTTCGAAAAGTGTACTTTCGCTGCTTGTGGGTATTGCCATCGACCGGGGCTATCTTGATGGAACCGATCAAACCATTGCAGATTTTTTTCCCGACTATTTTGAAAAAAATCCCGACTCAAAAAAAGAATCTATCACAATTCAAGACCTGCTCACTATGCGTACAGGACTTGAGAGCACCAGTTTCCGAAATTACGGGAGGTGGGTTCTCAGCAGCAACTGGGCAGAATTTGCGCTGAACCAGCCAATGGTGAATGAACCGGGCAGAGAGATGGTCTACAGCACAGGCTCCTCCCATCTGCTTTCAGTGATTCTGACACGGGCCACCGGCATGAGTACCCTTCAATTTGGGAACAGGTACCTCTTCGGCCCGATGAATATCACCATTGGGGGATGGGACCGCGACTCGCAGGGCTTTTACATGGGAGGAAACAACATGGCGATGACACCAGCTGATCTGCTCAAGATCGGGAAACTTATGATGAATAAGGGCAATTATAACGGAGAACAGCTTGTTTCCCGGGAATGGATTCAGGAGTCGTTACAGGTGTACGGAAGCAGCAGTTTCAATCCATATGATTACGGTTACATGTGGTGGAGCAAGACGGTTGAGAACCACATCGTATATTTTGCCTGGGGCAACGGCGGACAATACATCATGATCTTACCAGAACTGGGAAGCGTAATCTCCATCACATCAAGCCTGAACAACAGCGGTTCAAGAAGATATCAGCGACAGATTTTTCAGTATCTCGGAGAGGAGATCATACCATTTATCAAAGAGAATTGAAGAAATGATTATGTCGCAAAAATCTGGTTTTCATCACGAAAGGCTTTAAACTCAAGAGCATTACCGCTCGGATCCAGGAAAAACATAGTGGCCTGTTCACCGGGTTTGCCTTCAAAGCGTACGTATGGCTCAATTATGAACTCCTGCCCGTGATCTCTGAGGCGGCCTGCAAGCTTGTGAAACTCCTCCCATTCCAGAATCACACCAAAATGACTGGCTGGTACGTCGTGGCCGTCCACCTGATTTGAAGATGATTTGCCTGCATCATCCGGACTGAGATGAGCCACAACCTGGTGTCCCCAAAAGTCAAAGTCGATCCATTTATCAGAACTGCGCCCGGTTTTACAGCCAAGAACGTCTCTGTAAAAAATAAGTGTCTGCTCCAGCTCTTTAACCGGAAATGCAAGATGAAAACGGGGAATACTCATAACATTTGACAGGATTGTGAAATTATGAACTGAAAGTAGCGGATGAAGAGATAAGAATAAAGAAGAAAGGATAAGATTACATCTCTTTCTGTACTAAAAACAGCTATCGAGGCTTGATTTCATACCCTGTTAATATCCTATGACAACAATATTCAATGTTTTTCGAAGTTGTCTGCCATGGAATACATGGTTTTTGAATACTATGGTTCTCCTCTATTTGGTTCATCATTTAAATACAAACTGGTTGATGGCACCCTTTTGTAAATATTCAGTTTTCAGCCTGATTAAGAAAAACGGAGTTCATTCTTTCAATTTTTTTATTTTAATTAAACAACTTTACTGTTACTCGCTTAAATAACTAAATAATACTCTACAGTCTATGAAAAATCTTACGAGACGTTCCTTTATTCAAAAAAGTGCGCTTGGTGCTGCCGGTTTATCTGTGTATCCCTTCATTAAAGGATTCGCCTCTGTTCCGCCAAGTGATCAGATCCGAATCGGATTTATCGGGCTGGGCCGGCAGGGTATTGGACTGATGAATGGTTTCCACCGTCATCCTGCCGTGAAAGTGGTTGCCGGAGCTGAAGTTTTCGGGAGAAAACGCGATCGTTTCGAAATGCGCGTAAAAGAACACCAGGAAGAGAAAGGTGTAACCAAAGAGATTGAGATGAGCGAGAACTATCAGGATATGCTTGAGCGCGATGATATCGATATTATTGTGATAGCCACACCCGATCACTGGCATGCCATTCAGACGATCGACGCCTGCAATGCCGGTAAAGATATCT
>SLGL01000073.1 GCA_007123785.1 Balneolaceae bacterium | reverse complement strand
AGATATCCTATTCTTGTTCTGAGCCAGTCGTGATTCACCACTGCACGCCGATTCAGGTAAAATGCGGTAACCCGTTCGCTATTCTGCAGAGACAGTGAATAAGAATCGCGGTAATCCGGCCTGAGTTCGTAACTTTCGTTTGTTAACCGGTTGGAGGACAGCGGCCCCAATTCCGGAATCCAGTCGAGGTCGCCATTGGTGAATGCCTGGTAAAGTTCTTCTTCGTTATTAAAATATCTGAACTCAAGGCGGTTGATCACGGGTCGGTTTTCCCTGTCAAGGCTGTTTTCACTTTGATTTTTTATCAGAATTACCCGGTTTTCTTCCATTTGGTTCAGCTCATAGTGGCCGGTTCCTACAGGGCGTTTGGCAAGACCATCTTCGCTGTTGCGAACGGCTTCACGGGGATAAATCAATAGATTCGGAGAAGCAAGTTTTTCCAGAAAGTCCGGATCAGGACTGTTTAACTCAATTCGAACCGTTTGTTCATCAACTACCCGTATTCCGCTCACCTCCTGCAATACGCGGCGTTCCGGATCATAAATATTACGCTGTTCGAGGTAATAGTTTTCGTAGCCACGAATGTCCATCAGCAGATCTGCTGCCAACGGTGGGTGAGCTGCACGGGCAGCTCTTTCGAAAGCCCATTTCACATCACTTGCATGAATTCTACGTCCCACACCGGCAGTAAACACCCGGCTGTCCCGGTAAAAAATATCCCGGTTAATGGTAAACGTATATACATGGCCATCATCTGAAATATCCACTTCCCGTGCCAAAGAAGGCTGAGGATCCCCGTTGCTGTCCAGTTTCATCAGGCCGTCGTAAAGCAACGTTAATACCCGTTGTGTACTTAGATTGCGGGCATAGAGTGGATCGAAATTGGTAATCGGATCGATAACACCGATATTCAGTTCAAAAAATTCAACTTCTTCGTCAACTTCTTCTTCAGCCCGTTCTGTCCTGGGTGTAGTATCCACCACTTCAACGGTATCGGTAGTGGTTCCGCAGGAGTGCAGAATGAAAGCGAAAGGAAGCAGGAAATATAAAAATGTTCTGGTTGTTAGAGTCATCTATTTGGTACCTTTAAGTCCTTTTATGCCTTTAACGGCTTTTTTGCTCAATAAGTTTGTTTCGTAGCTTTGAATCCGTCTGCTTTTTTTCTGATGCTCCTGAACAGCCAATTCTATTAATTCGAGAAGCAGGTCATCAAATTCCAGTCCGGACTCTTTCCACAGGTAAAACGAAAATGATCCCGGAATGGTGTTTATCTCATTGAAGTAGAACTCATGAGTTTTTGCATTTATCAGAAAGTCGAGCCGAGCAACACCGCTGCACGAAAGTATCCTGAATATTTTCTTGGAGATTTCCCGGATTTCGGCCGAAAACTCTTCTGGTATATCGGCTGGAATCACCCTGTCGGCCGATGCCATTCCTTTTGCTGCGTCGTCACTTAAATATTTATCCTGAAACGAGAGAAGTTCCTCCTTTCCAAGAGGGCGTTCACATACACTTGTACGTAAATCTTTGCCTGAACCCAGAACCGAGCAGTTGATTTCCATCAGTGGAGAAATCACTTTTTCCACGAGGATATGTCGGTCGTACCGGAAAGCCGTCTCCACAGCTTCTGACATTTCATCCCGGTTTTTTACGATTTTTACACCAATACTGCTGCCCAGGTTTACCGGTTTCACAATAAGAGGATAACCAAGCTCATTAACCCTGCCGATGATTTTCTCCCGATTCCCGACCCAATCCTCTTCCACAAAGTTCACGTCTTCGGTTACAGGAATTTTGTTGCTCCGGCAGATCGACTTTGCCGTTACCTTGTCCATGCCCACGGCAGACCCTAATACACCACAGCAGGTATAGGGCAGATTGTACATCTCACAAACGCCCTGGAACGCTCCGTTTTCTCCTTTTGAACCGTGAAACCCGAGCAGTACGGCATAAACCGAAGTCTCAGCAGCTTTAGAGAAAAATCCTGCCTTTTCCTCTCTCAAAACCGAAAGTCCGAATTCATTTTGAGCAAAATGACAAGGGGTTAGTTCCGATTCCAGTTTTTTCAGATCCTCAAAATTCTTCAGGTTCAGAAGTTCACTGCCGGTCAGCCATCGCCCGGATTTGGTGATATAAAGTGGTTTGATCTGAAATTGACCGGTTTCTTCCAGCGCTGCAATCGCCTGGTGTGCAGTAATAACTGAAACTTCATGTTCAGGCGATGCTCCACCAAATGCAACTAACAGGGTTTTCTTTTCCATGTATTTGTATGATTAAAAAGCAGATGATACAAAGTTGGGCTGTAAATTGTGGAACTCTTTTTGGCACATTCACGTCACGAGTGAAATCAACCGAAGCCGGACAATCTAACCGTACTATCACATCAAAGTTCTTATCCTTTTACCAACTATTGATTACGCAAACGCCCACGCTTGTGCCTTTACAGTCCCTGATCATAAATCAAGGCTCTACAGCCCGGTATTTTTTTAATATTTCCATTACTTCGTTCACCGGTATAGACTCAATTGTTCGACCCTGTGTTCCCGTCATGGTTTCAGCCATGAAAACAGAGTTAAGAATTGCTTCCTCAGTGGCTTCAACGGCTGCAAGAAAGAGCGGTGTCATTGCATCATTTTTCAGTTCGGTATTGGTTTGAGTGAGGCCGGTATTATCCAGGTTATTTCTCACATCGGGGTGGGTGGAAAATGCGATCACATAATCGCCGCTTCCATTTGAGGCAAATCCGCCCACTCGTGCAATTCCCAGGAACGCGCGTTTGGCAAGCCGTTCCAGATTCCTTGAGGTGATGGGTGCATCGGTCGCTACAACGATCATAATGGAGCCGTCCGCATCTTCGTTGGGATCAAGCCGGACACTTTGATTGCTCGGAGTATAATTTTCAAGAGCGGCAATATTTTCATACGATATATCCGCCTGTCGCGGATCACTTTCGTGCATACTCACCGCCATGTAATGATTTTCCAGTTCTTCTCCCGCCGGGGCTCCGTTGATGGTCAGAATGCCACCAAAGTTCGACTGCACCAGTACACCAATAGTGTATCCTCCCCGGTTTTCCGGAAGCTGGCGTGATGCGGTCCCGATACCCGACTTAAAGCCGAGTGCACGTACTCCGGTTCCTGCGCCTACATTACCTTCGGCCACTCGTCCGCTTTCGGCGGCTTCGATCGCTTTGTGTACATGATCGATTTCCACAACTCTTGCCCGGATATCATTCAACCACCCATCGTTGGTTTCACCCACCACCGGGTTTACAGAAAATACATTTTCATTACCGGGGAGGTTCAGCATATAATCGGCCACACCGTTTGCTGCCGTGAATATACTCATCGTATTGGTAAGAGCCAGGGGGGTTTCCAGCTCGCCCAGTTCCTGAACCTGGGTAAATCCAAGCGCCTTGCCGAATCCGTTACCCACATACACTGCTGCCGGAACACGGTCGAGGAACATATTTCCGGGGTGAGGAAGAATCGCGGTGACTCCGGTGCGGATATCATCCCCTTCGATGATGGTTTCGTGTCCCACTTTCACGCCCTCCACATCGGTGATTGCATTCCAATGGCCGGTTTCAAGTATACCGATTTTAATTCCAAGATCACGGACACGCTGACGGTCCTGAGAATGTGCGGTTTCCATAATAACTGAAAAGATTAATATTGTGACAAAAAAGAGTACTGTTTTTTTCATCGATTTGCGAAATGGATTGGGATTAATATAATTCTTAATGATAATTTGTACGCCGGACAGCTTGTTCGGCACCTCGAAGTCCTGCGTAAGAAATGTAAGTTGATTGAGGGATTAATCTCAGGTTCAGATCTTTAGTATAAACCTTCTCTGTACAAAAATCGGAGTAACGGGTCAGCGACCCGTTGTACGGAGGAAAAATAATTCAATAAAATCTGACGATAATTTAGTAAAGAGCCTCTTAAAATCTTTATGAAACTCCTATCCCGCATTTCTCACACTAAAATTATTTGGTGAGAAATGCGGGCTATTCTTCACTCATTGCTCTAAAAACTGTATTTTCTGTCTTATTTTGTTCAATATATGATTCGCCTGTTGATTCCGATATCTTTGATTTTCATTACCGGCTGCCTCGGCCCTGTAAAAGATCTATATCCCGAAGATCCTGAAGAGAGACCGGTTCCGGTTTATCTTGTGGGTCACGGCTGGCATGTGGGAATTGCGATAGAAAAAATCTACATTGAACACCTGTTGCCGGAACATCCAGATATTCCTCAAACCACATTTCTGAAATTCGGCTGGGGCGATGGCCGTTACTACACCGACAGCGAAGCCGGTTTCTGGCTGATGATGCGTGCGGCTGTACTGCCTACACGAAGTGTGATTCATGTGGTGGGAATCGACATGTCGGTTGACAGATATTTCCATGCCAGCAGAATCGTGAGGGTGAAGGTTAGTGAGCAAGGTGCCGAAAAACTGGGCGAATTTGTCGCCGATCGGTTCCGCAGAGACAGCGATGGTGATGTGATCTTCTCGGCTGACGGACTTTACTCCAATAGCTCCTTTTATGAGGCAAACGGCCGTTACTATCTCCCAAAAACGTCCAATACCTGGACCGCACGTGCCCTTCGCCAAACCGGTTTTCCCATTACGACAACCTATTCATTAACATCCGGCAACGTAATTCAACAGGCCCGCAAAGAAGGAGAGCTGATTGATTGATCATATCATAAAGTAAAACTCATTGATTTATTTTCAGGAAAGCAATTGTCTCGCATCTGCTGAATAGAAGAGAATTATTAATAATAGTGTCAATACTCACTACTCCATACTGATTACTCTGCCTCTTTCACCAAACTCTTCCCTTTTATCCCATCCTCACGAATGGCAAGCTGCCCGCAGCCTGCATCAATATCATCTCCTCTGCTGCGGCGTACGGTGGCGGTAACACTTGCATCTGACAAGGCTTTCATGAAATGGTTCAGACGACCTTCTTTGGCTCTTTTCAGTTCCACTCCGGCCACGTTGTTATACATGATGATGTTTACCTTGGATGGAGCCCATCGGGCAATTTGCACCAGTTTTTTAGCATCTTCAATAGAATCGTTGAATCCATCAAAAAGCAGATATTCGTATGTGACCGGTTTTTGAGTCTGATCGAAATAGAACTTCACCGCATTCTCAAGCTTATCGAGGTTCAGCGATTCGTTGATTGGCATGATCTGATTTCGCTTCTCGTCATCGGCGGCGTGAAGGGAAATAGCCAGGTTCACTCCGAGGTTTTCCCTGGCCAGTTGTTTAATCTGTTTGGTGAGGCCCACAGTTGAGATGGTAATTCGCCGTGGCGAGAGATCGATTCCGAGAGGATCGGAAATAATTCGTGCCGATTCCATCACCGCTTTGTAGTTGTGAAAAGGTTCTCCCATGCCCATGTAGACGATATTGGTGATTTTTTTGCCAAACCTCTCTTCAGTCACTTCATTAATGGCCTGTACCTGGTCCACAATTTCACCATGTGTAAGGTTGCGGAAATAGCCCATCTTACCTGTAGCACAAAAAGAGCATCCGAACATACAGCCCACCTGTGATGATACGCAGACTGTCAGCCTGTTCGCTGTTCCGTCATCATAAAAGTCGGGAATGAGCACAGCCTCTACTTTATACTCGTTGGGATCATCGAGCTGAAACAGAAATTTGATGGTGCCGTCTTTCGATTCCTGGCGTTTAAAAACGGCTGCCTTTTTGATCACTGCAGCCTCATCCAGTTCATTCCTGAGTTCTTTGGAAAGGTTGGTCATCTCCTGAAATGAATCCGCTCCTTTTTGGTATAGCCACTGAAAAACCTGATCAGACCGGTAGGATGCCAGGCCAAACTCTTCCAGCAGGGACGCCAGTTCGCTTTTACTCAGAGACTTGAAATCTCTTTTCTGATCGGATTTGTTGATTTGATGTTCCATATCCTTCAAAGATATGAACAATCTGCGGCAATCAATAATCCGGCTCTTTTTGCAGAATAATCAGAAGCGCGGATTCACAACATTGTTGTAAATAGAGCCGAATGTATAGGAAAGCCCAAACGATATACTATAATCAAAAGAGGTTGGTCTTTGGCAGTTCCCGAGGGCGAAACATTCATCTCCCTGAGCAGCACCCGGAAGTGATATTTGATCATTAATAATTCGATATCGGCCGGACAAACTGACTGAAAAACCTCTTACAATTCTTACATTCATGGAGGGGCTAATTTCAAATCGGTTTAACGAAAGATCGTGGAAATAATTTGAACCCGACATATTCACATTTACCCGACCCCACGGCCTGTCGTACCGCAGGTTTACAAACAGGTTCTGATGAATCAGGAATTCTTCATCCTGACCAAGAATGGTTCGCTCATAATAAACCCGGTAACTCGGAGTAATGCGATAACGGATATAAAACCGCCGTTCCTGGTATTCACCGTAAGGAAAGAAATTATACTCAATGGCCGGAGAAGCCTCGACATTGGATTTGAGATTGCTGTTTCTTGCAAAATTTGCCCGTGTATAGAGGCCAAGCGAGAGGTGATCGTTTATACCGTAAGCATACAGCCCCCAGTATTCACCCCAGTCGCGTTTACTTCGGCGGATACCATCAGAAAGTTCTACCCGTCTTCGATTTATTTCACCCCGCACTCTGGCACGAATTTTCCATTCCTGTGTAATCCACTCCGCAAAAAAGCCGGTATAAAGTCCAAAGTTTCTTTCAGTTGAGACGCCGTTTAACGACGATCTCAAATCTGCATCAAACACCCAGCCGCGCCAGGGATCGTACAGTGGTTCATCGTCATCATCAACTGTGTCATCCGGACGCTGGAAAAAAACATCCAGATGGCGGATGGCAACCGTCTGTGATACAAATGGTACCAGCCCTATTTTGATGTACCGGTTCAGAGCTGATCGGCGCTCATCGCCTGAATCGGTGCTGGATGAAACATATCGGAGGGTATCGGTCTGTTGGGTAAAGTCGCGCATACCCCGGAAAATCATTGTATATTCAAGCCCACCTCCTCCGGTCCTCTGATGAATAATATGGAGGTAGATATCGGCATCATCCTGATCCCTTACATAATTTACAAATGCAATATTAGAACGAATATACGTTACATCGCAGGCATTACAATCCAGATAAACATTGGGGATAGGTTTCAGGCTTTCTGAGCTTTGTCCGAAGGCCTTATTAAACCCCCATAAAATAATAAATAGAGTAAAAAAGTATCGATACACAAATAATTACGTGATGCTTGCCGGGTTTATATTGAACCCCGAAATGTAACGATTTCAGAACATGAATTGCTAATGCAACACCCATGAGTTTAAGATTTCTATACATAAAATGGAAATCTTGACACAGAGATCATATTTTGATCAGATTTAAAAAAATAATAGCGTGAAATTTACCAGCTCCCAACTTGCTTACTTTTTCGCCAATCGGCGAACCAGAACCAACATTCGAAAATTGCTGAAATTTTTAGGAGTGTTGGTTTTTATGTATGTCTTTTACTCCATTTTATTTCATTACATGGTGATTTATGAGGGGAAAGAAGAAGAATATTCGATCATTACCGGTTTTTACTGGACGCTTGTTACCATGTCCACTCTGGGATTCGGGGATATTGTTTTCAGTTCGGATCTCGGCCGTTTCTACTCCATGGTTGTTCTCTTCTCCGGAGTACTCTTTTTGCTGGTAATGCTTCCGTTCACATTTATTGAGTTTTTCTATGCTCCGTGGATGAAAGCTCAGAATGAAGCCCGCGCTCCCAAAAAACTGAATGAAGGAGTCAAAGATCATGTCATTATTACAAATCTGAATTCGGTTACAGCAGCCCTTATAAAAAAGCTTGATTCCTATAAAATCGACTATGTAATCCTGGAAGAAGACCTGCAACAAGCTGTTGAGCTCTCCGATCTGGGGTATAAAGTAGTGAATCTGGATCCCACAGATTTTGATACCTACAACAATCTTTGCATTAAAAAAGCGAAAATGGTAGTTGCTTCGGGAACCGATACCGTAAACACCAATGTAACGTTTACGGTTCGTGAATTTAATGCGGATGTCAAAATTGTAGCCACGGCTGCTTCAGTCGATTCTGTGGATATCCTTGAGCTTGCCGGAGCCAACCACGTACTTCTGCTGGGTGACATTCTTGGACGGTCCCTGGCACGGCGTACGCTTGGGGGAAATGCCAGAGTGCATGTAATCGGCCACATTGATGACCTCGTAATCGGAGAAGCAACCGCACAGGAAACCCCTCTAATTGGCAAAACTTTGCGTGAAAGCATGCTTCGCGAAACCACCGGTGTTACCGTAGTCGGATTCTGGGAAAGAGGAGAATTTAAACAGGCGCTGCCTGATACGGTCATCACTGAAAAAACGGTACTGGTACTGGCCGGTTCGGTTGATCAACTTCGACGTTACGATGAACTTGTGAGTATTTATCACGTCTCAGACAAACCGGTTATTATTATCGGGGCAGGTCGTGTAGGGCTTGCCGCATCAAAATCGCTGAGCGAACGCCACATAGAATTCCGAATCATCGACAAAGATCCATCACGAATATTTGATGAAAAAAATTACATCCTTGGGGATGCCGCCGATCACGCCGTACTAAAAAAAGCAGGTCTTGAAGAGGCCCATTCCGTACTGATTACCACTCATGATGATGATGTGAACATCTACCTGACCATCTACTGCCGTCAGCTCAGCCCCAACATGCAGATCATCAGCCGTACCAATTTCGAAAAAAATATAAAAACAATGCATCGGGCCGGTGCCGATTTTGTGATGTCGTATGCATCGATGGGAGCCAACTCTATCTTTAACATTATCGAAGGACAGGATGTACTGATTCTGGCCGAGGGGCTGAACATCTTCAATCACAAAGTAAACAAAAAACTGGCAGGCAAAAACCTGATCGAATCCAACATCCGAAAAGAGACGGGGTGCACGGTAGTGGCAATCAAATGCCAGGATAAGGGAATGATTGTGAGCCCTGAACCGATAAGAGAGTTAGAATTAAACCAGGATATCATTCTGATCGGTTCTTCGGAAGGAGAGTCAATATTCATGGAAAAATATGAAAACAAAAAGAGCTAACCCGGACTAATT
>SLGL01000166.1 GCA_007123785.1 Balneolaceae bacterium | reverse complement strand
TTGCCCACAGCTAAATTTCTTGGTAAGAAATGCGGGTTAGCCCCGAGGCCTCGATGTACCAGAATTTGAATGGTACCGTTTGTTCGCAGAGAGCGGAGCGAACGAAGTCGAGAACCGATGTGACGTAAGGTGTCGATTCAGCCCGCTTTACTCGTACTTTTTTGTGAGCAGATGGGCTGTGAATCAGCGGATTAATCATCTTAGTTGTGTTGATTCGTTCCCGTGAGAAATCCCCTGAGCACCCAGAAACGAAAACGAATGATAAAACCTGCGGATTTGGTTTTGCCTCGCGCCAGATAACCGAGTGACAGTATGAGGCTTCCGGCCAGTTTGATCAATTCACTGCCAAATTTTTTAGTTTTTTGTTTGAATGACGATTCCACGCGAAGTCGTTCACTTTGTCCGATTCCCACCGATTGTTTTCGCAGATATTCATCTTCGAGGCGGGAGCTGCCAATCCTGTGTGTGAGTTCCAGGTCAGCCCAATAGTGCAGCTCAACACCGTTTTTCCGGATTCGTTCAAAGAAGGCTTTTTCTTCACTTCCGAGCAGTTTTTCCCCGGTGCGGCCCAGTTGTGTGTCGAAGTACCCGAAGGCATCGAACACAGTTTTTCGAATCATCATATTTCCGCCTCTCGGAAAGTTATTTGGCAGATAAATCTGATCTTTTTTCCCAAGATCGTGCAGTCCGAACATCGGCATCAATTCAGCGGGTATCCAGTCGGGACGGGCTTCTTCTTCATCATCAAAGGAAACTAAAATACGCCCGCCCGCACACATCGTGGATGAACGTTTTTCAATATATTCCAGTGCGGTTTGGACAAAGGTATTCGGCAGGTGAACATCATCATCAATGTAAATAATGACCGGAGAGTGTGCTTCCCTTGCTGCCCGGTTTCTGGCATAGGAGAGGCCCTGATTTATTTCATCGACCCAGCGAAAACTGAATACCGGATTCGTGCGGGAGAAAATTTCGCAAACCGTGTCGGTTGCGTCACGGCTGTTATTGTTAACCACGAGAATTTCGAACTCTCCGGGAGATGCCGTCTGGGCAGCAAGATCATCGAGGGTATCTTTCAAATAACCTGCCCTGTTATAGGTACAGATTGCGATTGTTATTCGTGGTTTGCTTTGCATAAATTTTGAATCACAGGATAATCATTTTTAATATGATTTTGAGTTTATAAATATCAGAAAATCTGGGTGGCTTCAGTTTTTACTACGGAAGCATTCAATCCGCGTAGCAATATAAACAATAGCTAAAACAAGAATTTTGACAAATAAGCAGCCACTTGTATCGGCCTATATCCCAACGCGAAACCGGGCAGGGACCGGAACTCTTGAACGTGCCATACGCTCCATTCTGGAACAGACCTGGGAAAATCTTGAAATTGTGGTCGTGGATGATGCCTCGGAAGATGAAACTCCGAAACTTTTGTCCGCCCTGGCAAAAGAGCATCCTCTCAAAATAATCCGTAATGAACATCCCAAAGGTGCAGCCGTTAGCCGGAACATTGCAATTGAACACGCAAACGGAGAATTTGTTGCAGGCCTTGATGATGATGATTACTGGCGGCCGAAACGGATCGAGAGGCTGATGGAGGAGTTTGATGAAGGATACTGTGCGGTTTGTTCGAATGACCGGATGGTGTTCGGCGAAAAGGAGATTGTCTGGAAAAAGAAACCGGTGATTACGCTACAGGACCTTCTTTTCTACAACCAGGTAGGTAACCAGATTCTCACAAAAAAAATATATATCCGGGAAGTTGGCGGATATGATGAGTCGCTTCCATCAGCACAGGATTATGATCTGTGGATACGCCTTGCTCACGATTTCGGACCGTTTAAAACGGCTCCTCACACACTTCAGGTAGTCAATATGAGTGAAGATCGGGAGAGCATTACCACATCAGAAAAAAAAGTGGAAGGATACCGGGTATGCTTTGAAAAGCATAAACACAGGATGAGTCAAGAGCAAAGAACCTATCAAAAATACCGGATCAAACTGGCCGCAGGTGAACCGGTTTCGTGGCTTGAGATGTTCCGTTCGGTGCCGTCCCACATGCTTGTTAAAGAGATCACAAGAAAGCTATTTATGTGATTTTTTGAAAACTGAATGGCGCAAGGAGCTCATTAAAGCCAAACAAATTCGGCATGAAATTACCAGAACATCCAGACAATCAGCGCAGTTAAAAAAAGTACTACGATGGCAAAAAGTCGATGGCTTTAGCCCGGATATCTCACCAAGAAATTTTTTTCTCAGCAAGACGAAGCTAACATGGCAGCGGAAACGTACCTGAGTACGTTGAGCACGTCATTTTAGCTTCAACGCAGCTGAGGGACAAATTTCGCCGCAAATACACTCTGCAATTTTTTATAACATAAAATACGGATTTCAAACAAATATATATCAATAACATACGTGATGTTTATATAAATTACTGTGAGATATCCGGGTTAGAATCTCAGCATCTTTCCGTAATACAGATCCTTTTCATCCGGAACCAGCGGGTTGAATCCATTGCCTGGAAAGTTGGTGAGTTCTCCGAGCCAGATGTTGTTTTCAGTAAGGTAGAGGTCAACGCGAATAAAATTAAAATCTTCAGACAGTTTTTCCGAGACAGTGATTGCTTTACGGATAATGGATTCATTATCGATCGGCGCTGGCAACGGTGTGGATGTCCCGGATTCAGGAAAGCGGAACGAAAGATCCAAAGGGGTCAGATTTTCATCATAAAAACTTCTCCGGGCACCATCGGGTCGGTATTCAAATCTATAAAAAAGTTTCACCTTGCCATGAAAGCAGAAAAATTTATATTCGGTGACCGGTTTTTCGTCAGGCCCTTCAAGCAGTTCTTCGGCGATAATGTGCCGGGGCAGATTTTTGTATACCCACTCCCTGCCAATGTTGGAGTAGTCTGAATTCAACCAGTTTTCAGTCTGGGCCCGGATCTCTGCAAAATTTTCTTCTGATTTATCACGAACAATTTTCACCATTGCCGATCCGTGAGCGGCTTTCAGTACAAAACGATCGGGAAGCGAATTCCAGGTTTTTGGAGTCAGCGTTTTGTAATGGCCGATTAGCGGGATCAAATATTCGCTCCCGGCCTTTTCAGTCACATAATCCCGAACCTTGAGCCTGTCGGCAACGAGACGCCGCAAATCGGAGTGTTCGTTCAGTTTGATGTAGTGAATTTTCTCGGAAAGGCGTTTTGGGGTGTCCAGATCGGGCAGATAACCGTTTTCCAGGTAATGGCGAATTCGGATGTATTGTCTGTCTGACAACAAATGCCGGAATACCCCCCAAAACAGTTTATGGAGAATCTTCTGCAGCATTAGCTTTCGTTTTCCGGTACTTCAGCATCGTTTTCTTCCCGCCTTTTCCAGGCGATGAAGCCACCAAAAATTCCAGATCCAAACAGAAGAATGGTTCCGATGAAAGCGAGTCGGTTTCCGGTTGAATACCAGGCCGGATCGAGCGTCATTTCGAGGGTGTGATCACCAGCCGGGATTTCGAAACCGCGCAGCACATAGTTGGTTCGGATAATATCGATCTCTTCGCCGTTCAGAGTAGCCGTCCATCCCGGCGGATACCAGATTTCACTGAGCACAAGAAAACCGGGTTCGTTTCGGGTGATATCCAGCGAGATTCGGTTGGCATTATATTCAGTCACATTCACTGTGGCTGCCGTATCGGGCTGAACCTGGAGTGCTCTTTCTTCAGCAATAAAGGCTGTCTCGGCCGGATAAAAATTTTCGGAAATGCGCCTTAATACATCGGGCTGTGTATCCATAATTTCAACTTCATTAACAAAAAAGGCTTTTGGCAATACCTCTTCATTTTCGAGCACAAACCCTTCACTGCCTTCATAAACTACATCATAACCGGTCATGCCGATTGGCTGGATGGCGGTGATGAATTTCACGTTCAGCATATTCATAAGTCCGCTGTTGAGTCCGGCAGCGGGTGAAACAAATGCTTCGTCAATCAGGTCCTGGTAATACCCCAATTTGGCACCTGAGTATCCGCCGGCAGTCGGGTAAAAATAGGACGGGATTGCATTGTTGAACGGATTGTCGATGAAAGGTAATACGCGATACGGCCAGCCCTCATCATGACGTATATGTTCCTGTATGAACTGGTCGATCGGACGTTTTTCCTGTTCAATCACCTCCTCTCTTGTCAGGTTTTGATCCACCAGCGATCGTTCGCTCAGGTAGCGCGAGTCTACACTGATCAGATCATATGCGAGGATAATACAGAAGACAATCAAACCTGCTGACAATGGGATTTTTCGAACGCTCATGCCCCATAAAATTCCGGTGCCAATCAGAAATAGAGCGGCGAAGCGAAATGTATCGCCATATGCAAGTTCCTCGCGTCCGGGAATCAGTTCACCCTGAATAATCCTTGAAACGGTTTGGGAAACCCGGGGATCGTCAACCGGAACATTGTTTTGCTGAGCGATCTGCTGGGCGAGTTGCTGGCGTTCACCCGGTTTTTCAAACGAGAGCAGCTGATAACCCGCAAACACGGCCATTAAGGCAAATGCAGCTGCAAGCAACAGCGGTTTGCCCCACTCTTTTTTGGATTTGACAGTTTTCATTTGGCCTGCCATCCAGTCCAGGCCCAAAACAGCGGGAATTGTAAAACAGAAGAGGGTGATCATAAGCCACATCTCTGGTACACGAAATTTATCGAACAGCGGGAAATAGTCGAACATCAGGTTGTTTAGTGCACCAAAGTGTTCGCCCAAAGAGAAAAAGAGAGTAGCAATTCCGGGGCCAAGGAACACCCATTTCAGAGTATGTTTCGATTTCATTACACCAATCACAAAAAAGAGGAACGCCAGGGCGCCGAAGTAGTGCGGGCCGCTGGTGAAGGTTTTTGGCCCCCAGTAAAGTTCTGATCCCCCGTATGCTCCCGGTATCAGCAGGGTGAGCAGTTCACCCCATCCCTGTGACCATGCGAAGGCATAATCACGGGAAAGGCCTTCGGTACCGGCCAATTCCGACCCGCCCCTCATGCTGAAAGGCGAATATTCCATCGTACTCCAGTAGAGCTGCACGGTGATCAGTACTGCGAGTAGAGCGGCACCCATCAGCCACCCGGTATGGATCAGGAAGGGTTTGGAGTTGCCCGAACGGATCGCCTTCACCAGGTCATAAATAAAGAGTGTGCCGAGGGGAAAGAGGAAAAAGTAAGTTACTTGCGGATGGTAGGCGCGCAGGTGCAGTGTGAGCGCCAGTCCGAAAATAAAGAAGGCGAGCCACCGGTTCAGTTGAGTGCGCGTGAGAAGAAAATAGCCGTTGTAGAGCCAGGGAATATAAATATAAGCCAGGAATTTGGCGTTATGTCCCGCCCCGATGATAATGGGGATATAAGTACTGAAACCGATGATAATAGCTCCGAATACAGCTGATAGCGGCCGTGCTCCCATAAGCAGAAACATCAGGTATGCGCCGCCAAGTAAAATCCACATTTCAGCAGCGGGATAGATAAACCGAAAAAAGCGAAGAAGGGTATTGTCGAGATTACTGATTTGGGGCGGATGCGAAACGGTGGTGGCAGGCATTCCTGAGAACATATTCGAAACCCAGTGAGCGGTTTCACCGTGTTCCTGCTGGTGCTGGATGAGCGATTCGGCTCCGGCCCGCCACTGAATGACATCATGCCCCATATACTGCTGCCCTCCGATGATGGATGCGTGATAAAGGAAGAGCGGCAGAATAAACAAAAATAGTAGTGCAATAATATGCTGCTTTCTGGCGGGGAGAGATTCCCAGAAATCAGGTTGAGGTGATACTTGTTTCCGTCTTTTCTTGTTCCGTTTGGCGGCCATTGAATAAGTTTAGCAGATGAATGGGGATGAATGCTGAATTTCGAACGCTGGAATAACAAATATTGAAAATCTGTTCATCATTCAGTTTTCCATATTAGGGATTTGTTATTCAATGACTCTTGGAACACGGAAATAATCTGAATCGGCATCCGGGGCATTTTTCAGGGCGTCTTCGTGGCTGACCGGTTCTCTGGCGTCATCTTTTCGGAAAGAAGATGCTGTAACTTCCGTTACATGCTCAAGCGGCTCCACACCTGTAGTATCAACTTCATTCAGGGTATCGATGTAGCCAAGGATTTTGTTCATATCTTTTTTCAGGCTTTCTGCCTCTTTATCGCTGAGCTGCAAGCGTGCCAGGTTGGCAACGTAGTGGACATCATCTTTTGTAACAGACATAAATTATTATATTAAATCTTTTAAAAATCGTTATTTAAGTTTTTTTGGAATGCTTTTTTTATAGAAACTTGAATTCTTCAGCAAACCTTTAATTTAACAAACATTTGGCAAAACAATAAGGTACATGGTGGAGGACTTACCCCATTTTTTTACTAATGTCCATAAAATGTTTCTTTGTTCTTTTGTCTTGAAACAAAAGAACCAAAAATTCAAGGCTGTGAATCGCTTGTCGGCGGGCTTTTCATCGACGCGGCACCATTTGTATGGTCCATCACGTTTATTGGCTGTAATCAAAGACAGGGCCGGTATCAAATGCTGCCATAGCGTCGCTGAAAACACCCTGTTCCCGCCAACCGATTCAAGGCCAATTGAAAAGCAGAAGATACGATTTCCACTTAATGAAATTCATATATATTTATTTTAGTTGTCTTTATAAGGTCTAAACTCTAAATTTCGGGGTAACTTCTCTACATGGTGCTGGAGTTAACCCTTTTTTTAAGAAATTAACAAACCGGGCCTGTTTGTACTTTTGTTAAGATATCGCAACTGCCTCGCTTGTTCACTTTTGCTCAAAAAGACCTTAACTTTCAGGTTCGGAATTTCAGAGTGAAGCCGGATCAGAAATCACAATTCTTTAGATCAGCTGACAAACAATAAAAAACACAGAATTCTATGTTAATTGGACTTTGCTCAGATTCACACGATCACGTAGAACATATCAAAAAAGCAGTTGCCTATTTCAAGGAAAGAGAGGTGGTGAAAGTGATTCACGCCGGCGATTACTGCAGCCCGTTTACCATTCCGTTGTTTGAGGGGCTCCCTTTGCATGGTATTTTTGGAAATAATGACGGGGATAAATACCTGCTTATGAAAAAGTTTGAATCGATCGGTGCCACTCTCCATGGCGATTTTTACGCTTTTGAACTGGATGCTGTGAATTTTGCCGTTTACCATGGAACCTATCCTGAAATTACAGAGAGCCTGGAACTTTGCGGAAAGTATGACGTGGTTGTTTCCGGACACACTCATGAACCTCGTCTCGATACAATCGGCAATACCATCTCCATCAATCCCGGAAGTGTAAACGGTTTTGACGGGGATGCTATGGCTGCTCTTTTCGATATCAATACCCGGAAAGTACAGTTCAAAGAGCTGAATTGATCAGTTGTGGTTCAGATCTCAAGGTCAATATTCGGAAAGGGAATCTATCATTTAATTTCCTCTCCGATCGGTTGAGCCAACCCGCCTTGCTCACAACCAAATTTCTTGGCGAAACATGCGGGCTAAGATAAATGAGTATTCAGTTTTTGGCTAATGACAGAAAAAAGTTGTGTTTCCGGAACAGCACCGGCCTGTTGCCAGAGAATCTTTCCTTTTCGAAACAGAATCAGTGTGGGTACACCACGTACATTATACCTTGCTGCAGCCTTTGGATTTTTATCCACATCAATTTTGATGATGTTGAGACTGGAACCCATTCTTTTTTTCAGTTTTTTGAGAACGGGATTCATCATTTTGCAGGGAGCACACCAGTCGGCATAAAAGTCTACAAGCACCGGGGTTTCTTCCCTGATGATTTCGGAAAAAACGGGTTTCTTTTTTTCTTTTGTATCCATCTCACCTGATAATTTAGATTGTATTTGTAAAACGCTTGATGATTCCAGAATATTTTCCATCGGCGGCAGAATGCAATATAGATAAATGTATACCGGAGTTGTCCGATTTTTTTAAAAAAACATTCCAATTCATTCTGAAAAGATATATCATTCCGTGAATTAAAAATGACTGACAAAAAAAATTGAAATGCAGGTATATTTAAACGGCTCGTATTTAGATCATAAAGAAGCCGCAGTTTCTGTTAGTGATCGCGGCTTTGTTTTCGGTGATGGAATTTATGAAGTAACCCGTGTGGTAAACGGACGTTTTTTTAAAGAAAAAGAACACCTTGAGCGGCTTGAAGAGGGGTTGGCAGGGCTGAAAATCAATCTTGAAGAATCCCGGAAAAAAGAGATTCCCGAAATCAGCCGTGAACTGTTGAAACGAAACGGACATACCGAAGGAGAGGCTGCCGTATACCTTCAGATAACACGTGGATCTGCCTGGCCGCGCACACATACGTTTCCTGATCCGGAGGTGCCCCCAACACTTTATATTGCAACCAGCCCGTTTACACCGCACACCAAACTGCATGAAAGCGGTGTGGATGCTATCACGATTTCGGATGTTCGATGGGCCCGGTGCTATCTCAAAACCGTGAACCTGTTACCTAATACACTTGCGAAGCAGCAGGCAGAAGACGCGGGAGTAAACAGTGCTGTGATGATTCGTGATGGTATGGTGACCGAAAGCCCGAATGCTAATATTTTTGGTGTGAAGGACGGAGCGTTGTACACCTATCCGGCTACCAACTATATTCTGAACGGGATTACCCGCCGGACGGTGGTTGAGATTGCCGATGAGAGGGGAATACCCGTACATTTCACCCCTGTAAGTGAACATGAATTGTTCGAGCTGGATGAGCTTTTCTTTTCCGGCACCACTACAGATATCCAGCCGGTAACCGTTCTTGACGGAAAAAATATCGGAACCGGAAAACCCGGACCAGTCGTGAGGCAAATACAGGAAGGGTACCGGGAGAGGTTGTATGGAGAGAAAATCGAGCAATAAAGTCGAATAATGCACGGGTTTTGCAAAGCCTCCTCGTAGCCTGCATTTTCATCGAAAGTGCCAAAAACACCCTGTAAAATGCCTTGCCCACAACGAAATTTCTTGTTGAGACATGCGGACTAAGTAGTAGTTTCCCCTAAGTCTTCGCCAAAAGGTAGGATATCTGCTCAACTCAAATTAAGGGTTTCCCTGATTTTAGCGGGATTCAGTAATTGGTATTGTTAAG
>SLGL01000192.1 GCA_007123785.1 Balneolaceae bacterium | reverse complement strand
TGTCAGTTCTCCGCCCTTAGAATGAAACACTACCTTCGACCCCATAAAATCGAGATGTTCATAAAGTACATGTGCCGATGCAAGTGTGGCGTGACCACAAAGATCCACCTCGGTTTCTGGTGTGAACCAGCGTATACGAAAAGATCCATCCTCATTTTTTACAAAAAAAGCCGTTTCCGAAAGGTTGTTTTCGGAAGCAATCTTCTGCATAATCTCCTCATCCAGCCACTCATCAAGAGGTACAATTGCGGCAGGATTGCCTTTAAATACTGTCTTGGTGAAAGCGTCTGCCTGGTAAATTTTCATGTCTGCAATTCGATAAGTTATTTTTTTCTAAAGGTAATAAATCTCAACATTGGTTGCTGACTCAGCCTTTTGAACACTAAACGGATTGGCGGTACTATTTTCTAAAAAAGTTCACGAACTTTAGCGTATGAAGAAAATGATGTTACATCCTCAGAATACTCATACAAAAATCGGTTACGATTCTATCCGTGAAGCAGCCCTGCGAAAAGCTTTCACACCGTATGGCAGGGAATTTCTGAATCGGCTCTCACCATCCACCGACCGAAATGAGGTAAAATACAGGCTTTCGCTCTCCTCGGAATGGTTGAAGCTGCTCCAGAGCGGATCGAACCATCCGTTAACCGTGCTGGAAGATGTAAGTGATGCACTTGACGAAAGCCGAATTGAGGGAAACATGCTTTCACTCGATGATTTTATAGTTGTGCTGCAAAATGCACGGTTGGCAAGGATCATCAAACAGTTTTTTTCAAGAAATGAGGAGGAATATCCTGCACTTCAGCAAATCGTAAACCGGCTGATTAATATAAGACCACTCGAAGAAGCGATCCAGAAAGTGGTGACCGATCGCGGTGAACTGCGTGATGATGCCAGTTCTGAACTGAAAAAAATTCGTAACCGCATCAACCGGGAAAAAGAACGACTGCGCAGTACTATCCAGCGGGTAATGAAACGTGCGGCCAGAGACGGAATGACCTCAGATGAAGGCGCAACGATCCGCAGCGGACGTATGGTTATTCCTATACAAGCGGAATTCAAGCGAAAACTGGAAGGGTTTGTTCATGACGTATCATCGAGCGGGCAAACCGTTTATATTGAACCGGTAGAGGCGCTACAGATCAACAATGATATTCGCCAGCTTGAATCAGAAGAAAATCGCGAAATAGAGCGAATCATTCGAAAACTGACCTCAGAAGTTCGAAAGTATGCCGATAATCTGCTTACCAATACTAACGAATTTGCCATCCTTGATGCGATTCACTGCCGGGTAAGTCTCGGACTGGAGCTGGACGGTGCCATTCCTGAAATCTCTGAGGATCATAACATCAACCTGATCAACGCAAAAAACCCGAACCTTCTGCTCAAAAACCGGTCAGCCAAAGAGCCGGAACCGGTTGTACCGCTCAACCTGGAACTCTCTGCAGAGGAATTGGGCCTGATCATCACCGGACCCAATGCAGGTGGGAAATCTGTAGCAATGAAAACAGCGGGATTGCTCAATTTCATGCTGCAGTCTGGATTTCCGGTTCCCGTTCAGCCCGATTCACACCTGCCCGTTTTAAGCGGCCTCTTTGTGGATGTGGGCGATGACCAGTCGATCGAAAACGATTTGAGCACATTCTCTTCCCGTTTGCAGTGGATGCGAAACACACTCGAAAAACTTCAGCCCGGATCACTGATTTTAATCGATGAAGCCGGTTCCGGAACCGATCCCGAAGAGGGTGGCGCACTTTTCCAGGCATTTGTGGAAGAGTTGATCGAACGCGATTGCAGAGTGATTGTGACTACACATCACGGATCGCTGAAAGTATTTGCCCATGAGCACGACCGGGTCGTAAACGGAGCAATGGAGTTTAATCAGGAAAACCTGGAACCAACTTATAAATTCAAAAAAGGTGTTCCCGGAAGTAGTTACGCTTTTGAGATTGCCGATCGTATGAATCTCCCTTCCGGCGTGATGAATCGTGCACGAAACCTTCTGGGCGAGAGCCGTGACAAGATGGGTGAACTTCTGGTTTCACTGGAACAAAAAATGCAGAAAGCACAGGAACAAATAACAGACTACAACAAGCGTCTGCACGAACTGGAAAAGCGTGAAAGAGTGATTCAGGAGCAAACCTCTAACATCGAGAACAAAAGGAATCAGATTCTTGAAAAAGCGTATCGCGAAGCGGGAGATATTTTAAAAAATGCCAATCGCCGCATTGAAGAAGCCGTTGAAAAAGTGGTACAAGAAGGGCGTCAGGATAAAGATAAGATAAAAGAAGCCCGCCGAAGTATTGAAGATGCTAAAAAAGAGATCCAAACCGGACAGCGTGAAATTGAAGAAGAAACCGAAGAAACTATTTATCGCAGCAAAGAACCACCCAAAATGGGCGATTACGTATTGATTGGCGAAAGCCATACCGCAGGTGAACTGGTGGGAATTTCCGGCAAAAATGCCACGGTTCTCATGAACGGAATGAAGGTAAAAGCTAAACTAAAAAAACTGGTAAAAACCTCCCCTCCAAAAAAAGAAAAAGAGAGTCGTTTTAAACGCTCTTACAGCACTTCTCAGGATTTGGACCTCTCCGTTAAACCATCTCTCGATCTGCGCGGAAAACGGAGTGATGAGGCGATCAGTGAACTGACTCTTTACCTGGACAAGGCTGTTACCCGCGGCATGAAACAGGTGGAGATCATCCACGGAAAAGGGGAAGGCATTTTACAAAAACTTGTACATGAGTATCTTGGGAAACGGACCGAAGTAAAATCGTTTGACATTGCCCCGTGGGAGAGCGGCGGAACAGGCTGTACTGTTGTGGACCTTAAGTAAATGCCCGAATATCAATGCACTTAAATTATACGTTATGTAATTTTTTTGATTTATTATAATTTATAAACCAAATTTGGGATCTGTAAAACAGGCTTCATTTCCGGTCAGGGCGATTCTTCTCTTCAATCCACTTAGACAGATATTTAGTGCTCGCAGTCGTGTGATGCATCAAAATTGATCCGATAAAGTTTTTCATCCGGTGTTCCCTTAGCCCCGATTGCAAATACTTAATTCGATCCAAAAAGCTTTTCTCAAAAGACTCTCTTCGGAACCTTCTCTTTAAAATTTCGGACCCTTTTTCCCGGCTGCTGTTCCATATATCGATATTTTGGCAGAGCCGTGACGCTGCTTTTGCAAACGACCCGGCATCATCTTCAATGAATCCGCACCAAGGCATTTCACCTGCCATTCCTTCGGCTCCGACTGAAGTTGTGACCGACGGTGTACCGCACTGCATCGCCTCAATAAGTTTTCCCTTCAGACCCGCACCAAAACGCAAAGGAGCCAAAAGTACGCGTGCCTTTCTGATCACGGACAAAGCCTCCTCGGCCCTCCCCTTCACAAAAAATCCATCATCAGGCTGATGAAGCTGAAACACTTTTTGAGACGGATACGACCCGTAAATATTTAACTCAGCATCAGGCATGTTTTTACGAATGAGCGGCCAGATCTCTTCTTTTAGCCAAATAACAGCATTCCAGTTCGGTTCATGCAGAAAGTTGCCAATAGAGATGAACCCGCTTCGCTCATCATAGGCCGGATGTTCTTCAGTTTTTTTTATGTCGAGCAGAAACGGCATGTAATAAATCAATTCCTCCCCGATTCCAAAAAGATTTTTGAGGAGATCCATTTCCGCCTCTGAAATTATCAGGGAGAGATCACACCGTAAAATACTTGCAATCTCACGTTTGGCAGTTTCTTCATTAAGAAGCAGTTCAGGTTTGAATTCGCAGCCCGACTTCCATGCTTTTTGCCTGGCTGTTCTAAGACAATGAAGATCCTCAGTATCAAGTATTCTGAGTGCACCGGGACAGTATTCGGCAACTCTCCATCCGAACTGTTCCTCTGTCATAAAACGGTCAAATACCACGGCTCCGGGAGTCAGCTTTTGTATGAAACGATCAAAGGATGAGTTGTTAAGCTGAATAGAGGCCGTCCCAATTCCCTTTGATTTCAGGTCTGCAGCGTGTTCACTTTCAGCAGCGGCAGAGACAAAAGTTATCTCCCATCCATCATTTTGGAAAAGGCGGATGAGCTGCATCATCCGCGAACCAGCCGCCGATGATGCCGGTTCCGGCCATACTTTTCCGATAATCAGCAGGGTTTGGTTTCTCTGCATATTTTGTTTTCTTCAATGATTAATTAAATTTAAAATAGCCGAAATTGCCTTCCATTTAAAGTGCGGTAAATAAATCTGCGAATAAATGACGGGTAAATCATCGGATAAGGTAAAATGGAATCGAGTAGAATCGTACAATATTATTCATTTTCCTTTCACCCGTATTTATATTTATCAGGCCCCTTTGATCATATTCTTGACGTTTTCAAAAATGAGAAATCTTATGTTCCGATTCATTAAAGTCAGTATTACAATTCTTTTTTTCTTTCCATCCACTGTATTTTCTCAAAATAGTAGCGGGTCCGTTAATATTACCGAAAAAATGATCCAAACGGCTGAAATCGAACGTTATGAAGCCATTATTGCAGCAGATACTTCGGCACTTGGTATCTTTCTCACTGAAGAGTTTATTTATCATCAGCCCACGGGTGTGATTGTATCCAAACAGCAATATCTTGAAAATACTGCTGCCGGAAATCCTGCCATTTTAACCGCTGAATTCCGGGATAAAAATATCACCATATATGAGGATTTTGCCATTTCAAGGGGAATAGTTTCGCTCGATGTACTCATGCAGGGCAATGAAACCTCTGCTGACCTTCTCTTTCTGAATGTCTGGATTTTGAGAGATGGGAAGCTGCAACTTGTTGCACGCCAATCTTCGTTTCAACAATAAAACAGATCATCCTCTATATATCTGTATAATATTTTTGGTTCTACAGGCAACCTGAACTGGTGAATCGAAATGGTAAAATGCTTGGGTATGCCCAGCCCGGTAGTGTTATGTAATATAGCAGGGACTGCCACCGAAGCCATCCTGCCCCTCGAAGTTTCAACGTAGTGGGTGGTGTAGTAGGGACTTGCTGAGGAAAATATCTCTTGATGAAAAATACAATGCAGACAGGTCAGGCCGGAACACCGATTTTACCAAGATTGATTACCTCAACGTCTTGTATTTTCTGGTTATGAATAGCAAAGCGAACAACTGTCCGATAGACCTGAAACCCATGTTTACCCGCTGCACCAGGATTCATATAGAGCATTTTATTGAGAGACTGATCTCTCGCAATTTTCAAAATGTGAGAATGTCCACAGATAAAAAGATTCGGTGTGTTGTTTTCAATTTCTTCACGGATTGGGAGACAGTAGCGGCCGGGAATTCCTCCGATATGTGTCATCCATACATCAATCCCTTCCCGTTCAAACCGTTGGTGTAATGGAAACTCCTGGCGGATATCCTGTCCATCGATATTACCGTAAACACCTATTACAGGTGCTATTTTTTCAAGATCCCTGGCGATCGTTATCTCACCAAAGTCCCCGGCATGCCAGATTTCATCCCTGTCGGAGAAATATTCGGCGATTTGGGGGTCGAGATAATTATGAGTGTCTGATATAAGTCCTATCTTTATCATGCCGCTATAAATTTTCGCTCTCGGATGATAGGAAACATGAACAAGCTTGCAAAACTTTTTCGGTCCCTTTTGTTATAACGAAACTAACCTCAATCCATGATTTTTAACATTTCATTCAGCATCATTATCGTTACCTGGAATGCACTTCATCACTTGAAAACATTTTTACCTTCTGTAGGAGCTACCGAATACACCAATTTTGAAATTGTTATTGCCAACAATAACTCAACCGATGGTAGTGTGGAGTGGATAAGAAAGCACTACCCGCAGTGTCGGATTGTCACTTTCGACAAAAATTTCGGATACGCAGCCGGTAACAACAAAGCTGTTAAATATGCCCGTGGCGAAGTACTTGTGTTTCTGAACAATGATGTTAAAACGGACACTAACTGGCTTCACGGGTTAAATCGTGCATTTACAGAAACAGAGGCTTCAATTATCCAGCCTAAAATACGATCCTACCGGGACCCGGAACTATTTGAATATGCCGGAGCAGCCGGAGGAATGATCGATTGGCTGGGCTATCCTTTCTGCCGCGGACGCATTTTTGATCATATTGAAAAAGATAACGAACAGTACGATAAACGCACTGAAATTTTCTGGGCTTCGGGTGCGGCCCTGGCAATCAAAAAAGAACTTTTCCTGAAGAGCGGAGGGTTCGATGATAGTTTTGAATTTCACATGGAGGAGATCGATCTTTGCTGGCGTTGTCTGAAGATGGGGCGCAAAATTATGTATGAACCGGAAAGTATAGTCTACCATCTTGGCGGTGGCTCCCTGCCGGTCGATTCATCCCGGAAGGTTTTTTACAATTTCAGAAACAGCCTCTGTATGCTCACAAAAAACCTTGATACAGCACCTCTCCCTAAAATTTTTCTTCGCCTGGTTTTAGATGGTATCGCAGGAATTCAGTTTCTGCTCAAAGGAAAACCCAAACATACCTTGGCAGTTATTCAATCACACTATTCCTATTACTTTATGCTGCTTGATCTGCTTCAAAAACGAAAAGAGTTGAAAAGATCATCCACTTCCACCACCCCTATTTACCTTATCCACTCACGGCTGATTATAACTGACTTTTTTCTCAGGGGAAAGAAAACATGGCACGAAATAAAAAACATATGATTCAGGTAGACTGGCAGGAGTTTTTGAAAAAATGGTGGTTTTCGATCGTTCTATTGCCTTTCATCGGTTATCATATTCATCAGGCACACCTTACGCTCAACTACAATATCTTCTTCAGCATCAGCTATTCTTTTCCTTTTCCGGTGAATGTCGAAAAGTTTATGATGAGAAACCTGCTTCTCATTGTTCATGAAGCCGGTCATACCTTTTTCAGTGTTTTCGGAAACCGAATCATTACCATTCTTGGAGGTTCACTGAACGAAATTTTGTTTCCCGTTTTCATTCTTGGCTACACACTGTTTAATAAGCTGGTTAAAGCCACACAGTTCGCATTTTATATGATCGGCTCCGGCTGGTTCAGTATTGCATTTTATGCAGCTGATGCGAGTCAGCGTCAGTTACCACTGATTGGGAACCTTGGGCCGGAAGCACACGATTGGCACAATCTTCTCAGACACTGGAATATGCTTGAACTGGATGGATTATTCGGTGTGATTTTTGTCAGTATCGGAATTCTTTTTTACCTGATTGCTGTAAGTGTACCGCTTTGGTTCAAAAAAACCGAACGGGTACGGCTCGATTTAAATTTATAGCATTTTTAGTGAACGCCAGCCCTGTTGCACCGGTTTACACTTAGAACTTGTACATAAGGAGAGCAGTATCACAATATCTTTAGATGCTAAATCTTTTGGATCTATATATTTGAGACTGTTCTTTAGGGCAAAAGCTCCATCACATGTATATTTGTGGTGGAGTTTTTTTTTAAAAAAAACGTGAATTCGATATAATTTCATTGAATTTGGCAACCCATTAGTCCCTCCCCCGATTGGCCGGGGCAGACTCTTACGAAGGAGGGCAGACTTTTTTTACAAATTCTTAGATCGAACTCACGTTAAATAAACACTTTCTCATGCACTCAGAACAGCAGTTTGATATAATAATAGCTGGTGCCGGAGCCTCCGGGCTTACCCTGCTCTGGTATATCCTGCAATCTGAAAAACTGAAGAAAAAAAGAGTTCTCCTGATTGATAAAAATCTGGAGCCGACAGACAGTAAAACATGGTGCTTCTGGAGTGACGGGAATCACCCAACAAACCACCTGATTCATCATACATGGAATGAACTTGAAGTCATTACAAAAAGTGAAACGATCAACGGTGCACTTACCCAAAAAAAATATCATTGTATTCGAAGTCTTGATTACTCCTCTGAAATTCTTGAATTAGCAAAATTAAATCACCAGGTAGAGTTAATCGAAACGGAGATTCAGGGATTTACAAACTCCGGTGAAAAAGGTGTTGTTCATACAGGTGAAGGAAGTTTTTCAGCATTCTGGATTTTTCAAAGTGCGTTGCTCCCACCTGATTTCCATAATTCCGTCTGTGATCTTTCTTTGCTGCAGCATTTTACTGGATGGGAAATTGAAACCACCCTGAAAATGTTCAATCCAGATAAAGCACTGCTCATGGACTTTAACGTAGCACAGAGAGAGGGTGCCACTTTCTTTTATCTGCTACCTTATTCAGAAAATAGTGCTCTTGTAGAGTACACACTTTTTTCACCCGATACACTTTCTGAGGAAGAGTATGAAAATGAACTACGAAACTATCTCTCTAATAAATATTATCTGGATAAAAAAGATTACACCATCACACGAAGAGAAACAGGTGTAGTACCGATGGAAGACCGGAAATATGCACAATGGTACTGTGAACGGGTTTTGAACATCGGTACAGCAGGCGGATTCACCAAGGCCACGACCGGATACACATTTTCAAGAATTCATGACCGGTGTCGTCTAATCGTGAAATCTCTCGAATATAATGCTCCTCTCCCCGATTATCCGGTATCTTCATACCGTTTTCGTGTGTATGATATCATGATGCTCTACTTGCTTCAGCATGAAACGGAACAGGCTGTGGAGATTTTTGGTCAGCTATTTAAAAAAAATTCTTTCGATCTTGTACTCAGATTCCTGAATGAAGAAACCTCCATTTCTGAAGAACTCTCCATATTCAGTAAGTTAAGTTATATGCCCTTTTTCAGATCTATTTACAAGATGAAACATCGAATTTTTCTCGGGGCTTGAAAGATTTTCTGCCAAATTCGACAATCTTTTAGCACCAATTGTTTTTCATGCCATAATTCATTTCTGAATAAAGTTGTCGTCGCGCGGACCGATCGAAGTGATGAGGTATCTATACACATTTTCTATAAAACAAAGTAAAGCCCAATTTTAAAATAACAACTACTGTAATATTATAAACTTCCACACAGATCAACTTCCAAGAGAAAACTACAACATTAAAGAATATTAATGTTGTTTGCGCGTCAATATGTAGTAGATTTATAATGAGATTTTTATTTTTTTGAAAACAGATTTAAGGTCAACAGTGAACTATATTTTTTAAATAGCAAGTACTGGTCATACTTTACTTG
>SLGL01000051.1 GCA_007123785.1 Balneolaceae bacterium | reverse complement strand
TCAAATACCGAATGCAAATAGGGTTCTCCCGTTCCAAGAACAAAAAAAGAAGCGTTAAGATTTCTGGCGATTGACTCTTTGATTATTTCAGGAATAAGATCAGCACCTTTTTCCCGAACAAGACGACCTATAAAGGAAAAAAGCGGCCGATCTTCATCAAGACGAAACTGTTCACAAAGAGCCTTTTTATTTTCTGATTTACCAATTTTATAATTGCGATGTGAGTAATTCACTTCAAGAAAAGGATCGGAAGATGGATCCCACACTTCATTGTCTATTCCGTTTAGTATTCCGGTCGATTTTTGGGATTCCTGTCTCAGCAATATCTCAAGGCCGTGACAATACTCCTGAAGCTCCTTCAGATAACCTTCAGAAACCGTACTAACCCTCCAGGCAGTTTTAATACCTGCAGCCAGAGCATTCATTCCCCCGTCCCAATCGAGCAGACCCATATTGTAATAATCAAAATCGGGCAAAATCGAAACACTGGTGATCTCATAACGCCCCTGATATTCACCGTTGTGAATCGTAAGTACAGTCGGGATCGTTTTCATCGGTTCAAAACGATGGCATTGGGTAATCATAAAAGGCACCAGCGCCGTGTGGTGATCATGACAATGGATGATTTCGGGTTTTTCATCCAAATGTAAAATCCACTCCAGAGTTGCAATTTGAAAACTGAAAAAACGCTCTTTTTCATCCCAGTATGGATAACCCGACCAAGGGTCCAGGTACACTCCCGGCCGGTCGAATCGCCCGGGTATATCTACTAAAAATAACTCAAAACCAAGATCTGGCTTTTTCAGCCGGCTGATACGAAAAGGGAATGAGGATTTTCCGAATGGTGCACGCCCTTCAAAAATTAGTTCGGTCTCTGCTTCTTGCAGCCATTTATTGTGATAGTGAGGCAAAATAACCGAAGCCTGATGTCCTGCTTTGTTCAAATACTTAGGCAGTGAACCTGCAACGTCACCCAGCCCCCCCGCTTTGGCTACCGGGTAACATTCTGCTGTAATATGAGCAATTTTCATCTTTTTTGAATTAATTCTGTGCCGTCTTTAAATAGAACTATTTTTCAAAAAGAAGAAAGAAAAAGATTAGGCCATACGCAATTACTTAACTATTTGATTACAAACTTTTTTAAACTGCAGTATCAAATAATTATAGTTGATTGGCTTTATCATGATGTCCATCAGTAAGATACACCAAGAAGTACTATTATTTTTTATTTAATGCATTGTCATGTATCTATTTTGCGGACTGACTGTGTACCTGTGTCTTTCTCCCGATACTTTAAACCTGAGATCTATTATTGGAATAAGTCTCCCCTGACAAAGGGAGATTTAGATGTCAGCCATTGCCTTTAAACCAACTTCTGGTGCTCGTTAGCGGGTGCTGAGCGAGAAGGAAAAGATGAGCGAAGACTCATCAGGTAAGACTTGAATGAGCCGAACGCAAGTGAACGACTGCTGAAGCATTGATATTCGTCAGACTCTGTCAGAACCGGTGAAGTACCTGAGTTGCCGGGACAAAGTACAGTGGGCGCAAACTGATACTGGCTGTACGGCAGGCGGTGTCAAGGTCGCGGGACGTCGGGTCAGCCTTTGCAATGGAACAAGGGAACCGATCTGTCGGGACTGCAAGGGGGCACAAGCAGAAACCCTGCAAGGCCCGACCCTGGCAGGCAGGCGGGGCAGATCAGCCCATAGTAGTGGTGAGAGCCTGTGGAAGCAGGAAAGAGCGAAGGGGTTGAGTCGTTGAGCTTTATAGCTACCGGCAACCAGTGAAAGCTGAGAAGATTGGTAGAAATAAGGCAAAATCGCATCAGCGACAAGAGCCGTATGACGGGAGACTGTCACGTACGGCTCTGTGAGAGCCTTGGGGTGAAACTCCCCTTGGCTACTCGGCTTAGAGGTTCTCATAAAAATAATTTTTTACACCCATAATCATTCACTTCATCTTCTGAATTATTCCAACTCCTGAAGTCTCTCTAAAAAACGTTCGTCGGCAAGATGGGATTCAAATATACCGGGAAGCTGATCCCGTTCCAAGACAGCCCTTGTATAAACATAATGGACACCTGAATCCGACTCTTCATGTTCATGATCGAGCTCATAAACCTCAAGTTCCATTTCCCGAACTGCATTTCGCAGATTAACAATAAAACCGGGTTGAGAATATTCTCCATCTGCATCTTCTTCAGCCAAAGATATGCGGGTATTTTCAGCATGACGGTCAATTTCGAAACGCAGGTTTTGCAAAGCAGTTTCAACCGAAAGCTCTGCGGCTTCGGAAGAATCAGGGGAAGAAGCCATTGAAAAACCGAAGAATGAAACACTGTCTGCCGCAGAAAACACTTGTCCGTCATACCAATCAGGTGCTTCAGTAACCTCTTCCTCAGGTACTGGCATCTCCTCCTCTGATTCGGTTTCCTCTTGAATACTTTCAGTGGGTGAACACGCTGCAAATAAACAGATAAGCAGCAATCCTGCAGATAAATATCTCATATAGATGAAGTTATTGCAATTTATAGAATCCTATGGCTCCTTCTTCGGTTTTCACTTTCAATTCCAAAGATCCGTTGTTTTTCAAAGAGTTCGAAATTTCTTTTTCGATCAAAGAAAGGTCGTCTGCCTCTAACCCATTCACCTCGAGCAGTTCGGACCTGTCACGAATACCACGATTCCAGGCTTCGGAATAAGGCTGAACACGGTAGATGTAGATGTTAAATTTGCCAGGATCTTCGGGAGTTGAAAGTGCCCGAAGTGTAAAACCCATTTCTTCAAATTCCTTTTGCTCCACACCACGTTCCCGGCCATCTTCAGGAATCTCATCCCAAAACTGTTCCTCTTCTTCATTAAATTCCTCAAGTCTCGATACAGCTGGAACAATTACTTCTCTCTCCTTCAATCTTAAAGATTGTGTAAATGTGTCTCCTGACCTCCAAATGGTAAGTTCAATATCATCGTGAGGTCGAAACATCGCCACTTTCTCCTGCAGCAGGTTCGATTCGTTTACAGTTTCACCGTTCACGGCCAGAATAACATCATCCGGCCGCAGATTCGCCTCTTCGGCAGCACTATTATTGCCAATTCCTGTTATTGCCACTCCCTCTATCTTGTCCATCCCAATGCGGCGCGCAATCCGATTGTCCACGGTTTGAATAGCCACTCCCATCATTCCGCGCTGAACTTCACCAAATTCAATAATATCGCTGGCAACTTTTAAGGCAAGGTTGCTTGGAACAGCAAAACCATAACCCTGATAACTTCCACTTTGTGTTGCAATGGCTGTATTGATTCCGATCAGTTCGCCGCTCGTATTCACAAGTGCACCACCACTGTTTCCGCGATTAATGGCGGCATCGGTCTGGATAAAACTTTCAATCCTGTAATCATCATTGATTATCTGTACATCGCGGCTCAGCGCTCCAACAATACCCGCCGTAACGGTAGATCGCAGACGAAACGGGTTTCCAATTGCCATTACCCACTCCCCTACCTCCACTGCATCGGAGTTACCGATAGTTACAGGCATCAGCTCATCAGCATCAATTTTAAGGACGGCAAGGTCTGTACTTGGATCACGTCCAACAACACGGGCATCAAACACACGCTTATCATCCAGCGTTACTGTAATGCCATCGCGCATGGCTTCTTCAATTACGTGATTATTGGTGAGAATGTAGCCATCAGAAGTAATAATCACACCAGAACCAACCGAACGGGAACGAGGGGGCATAAAGCGTTCCCAAAAACCGTCTTCATCACCCTGTTCTCCGCGAATGTCCCTGTTGCGATTTGAAATTACCGTTTCGATATAGACCACTGTTGGTGTAACCGATTTGGCTACAGAGCGGAACAGGAAACGGTCATCAATTCTTTCCAGATCTTCATGGCTCCATAAAGGTGTGGCACTGCGATTCACCTCGGTTACACGAACTTCGGCCAGGTCAAATGAGAAAGACCCCTGACGGAATAGCATCAGAATCATTCCGAGCATAACACCGATGAGCAGTACAAGTATTGCGGAAAGTATTTTGTCTCGAAGTTTCATATTAATGATTTATTATCTTTTCAAATATCTCATCCGATCTCCTGGGCTGAACTCCTTCCACATGATAACGAATATACCTGTCTAAATATTCAATTAACTCACTTAGTTCACTATTGGGCAAGTTTTTTTCAAAAATTGACGTTTTTTTTGATGTTACAGCCTGCTTCAGATATTCAAACTGGTTTTCCGAGAGCAAAATTGCCTGATCCCCCTCCGGTTCTGCCGAAAAAGATCCTGTCTGAATGTTGATATAACCTTTGGAACGTACTTCTGATAAAAGTGTTTCATCAGTCTGAAGCCCGATTCCAATCCGATCCAGAATCCGAAGCTGAATATACGGGAACATCTTTCTGGATACTTCAACCCTGCCATTCATCCATTGCAGTAAATTTAGTAAAAAGTCGAAAAGTTCCTCGTTTACTTCATTTTCATGCAGTACCTGCCCGGACAGTTCCATCACTGTTATGGCAAGTGCCATTTTTTCAATATCGTAACGCAGTGAATCCAGTTTTACCAATGGAGTTGCATCCGATAGTGTTTGTACACTTCGGGTTGTTTTCAGGTAGAAAACCACTTCAAGAGCCTGGGCGGGAACCAGAAGAGCGGCAAACTTACTTTTGGGCCGCCTCGCTCCTTTGGCAATCACCGCCACTGTACCATGTTTCCTTGTAAAAAGGGTAGCGATCAGGCTCGACTCTTTAAAGTCAACAGTTCGTAATACAATGGCCTGGGTTTTTGTGATCATGTTGGATCGAGACTAATACAATTGCCTAACCGGAGATTCATTGATTTTCAGACGGATCATAAAATTGATTATTCGTGAAGCATTTTTTTGTCTTCAAGTACCTGAACACTGGATGGCAGGAATGTAAGGGCCGTTACCAGGGTCATCCCGATACCCACAACTGCCATAATTCCGATGGACTGCAAACCTGGGTGAGTTGTAAACAAAAGCCCGGAAAAGCCCATCATGGTAGTTAGTGATCCAACTGTAATATGCTGTCCTGTGCTCGACAGTACTTCCCACATATTTTTTCTGCCTTCGTCACGGAAACGGTGTGCAAGATGAACGCCATTATCGCATCCGATACCAAGTATGGCCGGCAGAACTACAAGATTGTAAAAATTAAATTTCAACCCGAAAATGAGCATGATTCCAAACAGCCACAAGAGACCGATGATTAGAGGAATCAGTGCAATCAGTGCCCAGCGCAGATTGCCAAATGAGAATAGAATAAAGAAAAATACGATGATAAACGTAGCAATCACCATATAGGGGCTCTCGTCCCGCATTAGTTCCAGCATCGATGCAGCTACTATGGACGTACTTGCAGCGTGATATGTTTTCCCGCTTGACAATGTTATATCTGAGAGCTCTTCCTTAAAAGCAATAGAGTTTCGCCCGTCCGACAATCCCTGATTCGGATACACAATAACAAACCTGCCAATCTCCCCATCGCGTGTCATGAACCTGTTTTTCAGGAAATCTGGAATCAGGTCTTCATCCAGCGGTTCAGTTGTTTGAGTACCCCGCCGTAGTATATCAAGTGTTTCACTCTCCTGATCAACAAGGAAGGTATTTCCCAGTAATTGACGGACTGTAGAAATTTTTTCAAGTTTTTCATTGGCCAGTTCCCGGTCTGGCGGAAACCGTTCCTGCAAAGCCTCCACTTCCTGAATCATGGTATCTGGATTATCTCTTTTTCGTTCTCTCAAAATTTCAAGAATCTCGAAGACATCATCATCATTTTCAGCCACAATATAGGCCGGATTTCTGCGGCTGCTTTCATCCACACCTCTGGCAAATTCCCGGAACTGTTCATATTCTTCAAAAACAGGCTCCAATTCACCAAACTGATATTCAAACCGGAGATTGCCCGACAGCGTAATCACAATTACCGAAACCAAAACCCCAAAAATGACAATTGTTCGTGCAAACGGGAAACGGCGAATTAAAGGATTGATCTCAGCCTTTTCAGATCGCTTAATAAGCAGAATCCAGTGCCAGCGGTCGAAAATTACAAGCAGGGCAGGCAAAATAAACAGCATACAGAATAGGGCCAAAAGAATTCCAATACCGGCAATAAAACCAAACTCCGAGAATCCTCTGAAGTCGGCAAACATTAAAACAAACAGGGCCGATGCGGTGGTTACAGCACTTACAAAAATTGCCGTACCTGTTTTCTGATAAGCCTGAATGATACTGCTTTCAACTTTTCCGCCCGAAGCCCGAAACTCGATATATCGTGCATAGAAATGGATACCGTAATCGATTCCAAGGCCGAACAGGATCACAAAAAGAACGGAGGTCATTGTGTTGAGCACACCAAGGTGAAAATAAGTGATACCAAACGTCCACATTAAACTGATCAAGAGCGGAATTCCGATAACGAGTACCGGTATTGGCATACGGATGATATGCTGGAAGAAGGTATGGCGTTGTTTGCTCCGGTCTCCTCTTCTGTAATTGATATATTTTTTTCCGGCAAAATAAAACATCACCAGAAGGATGACGCTGGTAATCCCGAGGGCGAAGCTATTAAAGACATCATCCATAATCGATTCGAACTCATTCAGATGACGCTTAAGCCGTCCGCCATACTGAACTTCCATTTCGGGGTGATAGGAAGCCGGATCCATCGACGCGATCAGTTCGCCGTAGGTTTCGAACATATCTTCAAGATAGCGGATATCGCTCTGAGAGCCTGTTGGAAAGAGTGTCAGAATGACCAGTGTACTGTCTTCGCTGACAGGATATTCAGGAGGGATAAGTTCATCATAGGAGTCCTGAAACCGGTCGATATTCCGCTCTTCTACCTCTTCATCGTCATCAAAATCATCAAAATCCACAAAAAACGGGTTAGCCTCCTGCCGGGCCTGTTCGATTTCATCTTCCAAAAACTGGATTATTTCGTCAAGTTCGGTGAGTGTGGCAAGATAGAGTGCATTGTCTTTCAGTATCTCAGTATCCCGGCGAAATTCAGCACGATTAAAAAAATTGAATCCCCTGCGCGGATAATAGAGCTCCAGGCTTTTCTCGACAAGTTCTTCAGCAAAACGAACATTCGCATTAAAATCTGGTGATTTGATAGCCACCTGCATTCCAGTTTCACCGCCCGAAACCTCCTGAAGGTTATTCAAGGCGATCACATTCGGATGTGTTGGCGGCAACAAGTTTGCGATATCGGTATCTACGGTAAGCTTCAGAGCGAAGTTTCCGGCTAATACAGCGATAATAACTGATATTATGATCACCCAAAACGGATGACGAATATTGAACTCAACAAGAGGTTGTAAAAAACGAATTATTTTTTGCATCAAATCAGTCTGATATGTCCAGATAAATCGCGTAACTTAACGATTTTAGGGTAAATAAAAGGAATAAATAATGAATTATTACACTCCCGTTTCTGCTGTCCCCGGTATTTTGTAAATGCGGTTCTATAAATTTTTCACTTACACAGGTTAGCCTGAAACTAAAAAAAGATTCAGGTATGTGATGATAGTTTATTCTTCATTTTTATCTTAACAAGGTTAACTTTTTTTTCACGATTTTAGTGTCAAATCTGTATCATTTTATTCAACTTTTTCCAATCAACACTAATTTTTATATATGAATCTGCCTGAGAGCCGCAGAGGAATGAAAATTATCGGTATTACACTGCTGATTTACGCGATGCTGGTTGCATCACACGAAGGTGAGTTCTGGCCATTCAGTATCTACCCGATGTTTTCTCAGGCGGGAAATCCGTGGACCCGTGCAATGGTTATGGATGTGACCGATCTCCCGGATGAAGAAATCTGGCAAAGCCATTCCCTTGATAGCAAAACAGGTCCACCCGTGGCACTCAGAGAAATCGGGGTTGATCAGATCGACTACTCAAATTTTATCTCAAAAACCGAAAACTGGACTGATTCTCGCCGGAATGCATTGCGTACGATGTTTGGACCTGAAAACATCGGCGAAGCGCGATGGATGGCCGCAAAAGTTCACGGACGAATGATCGGGGAAGATTCAGTGGCAATTCAGATTCAGCCCTTCCTTCTTGTTACTGCCGATTCGGTCTATATGAACCCTCTCCTCGATGAGTCGGACTATTTCCTGGAGGAGAACCCATGAAGTGGCATGAACGAATCGGAAAGCAGCTATTTGAACCGGGGCGGGACCAATCTCCCGGTGAATTGATTTTCTTTAAATGTTTTGAACTATTTGTGCTGGTTTGGACCATCAGCTATGCCTGGGATTGGGGTATCTACTCACAGCTCCGGAATGTTGAGGTTGTATTGCCGCTGGGTATGGCTAATTATATTGATGTATCACTTTTTTTTGATCATAACCTGGCCTTAATTAATGCCGCACTGATCACCGTTCTGGCACTTTTCAGTTTTTTTCGGGCCGGACCTAAATGGCTCTACATGGTGGTTCTCGTGCTCTTTCACATGCAGTACGTTATTCGATATTCCCAGGGTGAAATCCCCCACAGCCAGAATCTGATCGGCATGTCGGTGCTCTGTTTTGCGATCGGAGCATGGTTTTTCCCCGGCAAAAAGGAGATGCCCCGCTTTGTAATGGGTACCATCATCTTCTTTATCGGACTGGGATATACTTCGGCCTTTTTTGCAAAACTGATCGGAACCGGTATCAACTGGTACGATGGTCGTCACCTCTGGCTTTGGATCAGCGAGAAAAGTATCGACATTTTGTCGAGAGAGGGTGTATATAATCCCAATTTCCTGCAACAAATAGCACTGGGCAGCACAGCCGCAGCCTCGGTTATCCTGCTGATCGGATGGTTCACGGAACTGATCGGGTTCACAATGTGGTGGAAAAAACTGCGCCCCTACACCACTACACTGATCATCGGGATGCATTTTGGCATCACTCTAACGATGAACATCCGGTTTGATGCTTTTGTGATGCAACTCATTCTGGTCGGTTATCCCTGGTACAGGCTGATTGACCGGTACATTGTATCAGCCCCTGTATTAATAAAAAGATGGGTTTAGCCCGCATTTCTCACACTAAAATTATTTGAAAACGATATGCACCTAATTGTTATCAACTTATAATTCAATATAAACTTTTTTTTAAAAACACCCTGTCAAACG
>SLGL01000508.1 GCA_007123785.1 Balneolaceae bacterium | reverse complement strand
GGCGGTATCATACGGTTTGAAATTATTAATTCGCCGGGCTTTGATTTTCGGAAATTGAACCACTCCATCTTTGAAAACAGCGTTTCCGTCGATCCAGGTTTCCTGTACATTCATCAATTCCGGGCTGTCCACGATTATAAAATCAGCGGGATCACCGGGCTGAAGCAATCCGACATTCAGATTGTAGTGCCGCACGGGAAGTACAGAAATAGCATGCAGGGTATCGAAATAATTATACCCAAGTGCGAGGGTGCGACTTACAATTTCATTCATGTGGCCGCGAAGAAGGTCGTCAGGATGTTTATCATCGGAGCAGAACATTATTTTGCCGGGATATTCACCCAACAGTTCAATCAATGTATCGTAATTTTTGGCAGCACTTCCCTCACGAATGGCTATCAGCATTCCATGTTTGAGCTTGTCAACGGCCTCTTCTTTGCTGTATGATTCATGATCGGTAGTGATACCGGCTGAAGCGTATTTTTTGGCACGATCTCCTTTCAGTCCGGGAGCATGACCGTCAATCGGTTTTCCGAGTTTTTTTGCCGATGCAATTTTGGCCAGTACACCAGGATCATCATTCAATACTCCGGGCCAGTTCATCATTTCTGCAAGGTAGTGGACTTCTTCACGCTGAAGAAGCTCTTTCACATCATTAGCATCGAGTACAGCTCCGGCGGTTTCAAATGGTGTGGCAGGCACACACGACGGGGCACCAAAAAAGAATTTGAGCGGAACTTTATTCCCGTTTTCAATCATAAACTCCACGCCTTCTTTACCGCAAACATTGGCAATTTCGTGGGGATCGGAAACAGTGGCCACTGTGCCAAAACGAACCGCAAGCCTGGCAAACTCTGAAGGTACCAGCATGGAACTTTCGATGTGAATATGCGCATCCACAAGGCCGGGTAAAATGTGACGGGACGGAACAGAATCCAGTTCTTTAACCGATTCGATTTTTCCATCGCGGATGATTATCTCACCGGGAAACTGTCTCCGGCTGACCGGATCTGATATTATTCCTTTAACTGAAACCATAGTTTTTGAGATTGCCGGTTGATGGGAAATTAAATGCTGTGACTGATTTTGACAGGTACTCCGTTTTTAAGAGTCTGGTAAACAACACAATATCGTTCTGTAAGTTTCAGAAGAGTTTCGATTTGATCTTCGGCAGCGTCTGTTTTGAGATCGAAATGGAGACGAATTTCTCTGAATCCGACCGGCGCTTCTTTGGAAACTCCAAGCGTTCCGCGAAAATCAAGATCTCCTTCGGCCGTCAATTCGGCTTTTTCGAGATTCAGTTCGATGGCTGTGGCCACGGTATTAAGAGTAACGCCTGCACACGCTACAAGTGCTTCGAGCAGCATGTCGCCCGAACAGGCCTGAACTCCGGAGCCACCCGTGGCAGGATGAAGTCCGGCTTCAACCATGGCTTTGCCTGTTTCAACTTTACATGAGAGGTTTTCTCCGATATTTCCGGATGCCTTCAATGTAACAAGTGCGGAATCCGGGCTCTCTTTGTATTTCTTTTTCAGAGGGGCCTGAATCGACCGGATGGTTTCTGCATTCATATCATTGGTGAAATAATGTGTTAAAATTTTAATTGGTATAAGGGAATAAACGGATGAAAAAATGCTGATTACAGGGATTCTTCCAGAAGAGGTTCATCCCAGTCCCAATAGATTCCTGCCAATAACAAGGCTCCACCGGCTAAAGAAGTGTCTTTCAGAAGATTTGGCATGGCATTGGGATCACCGTCTAAGACGGCTGGCAGATGAACAGTAAAAACAAAAACCAGAAGCATGACAGCAAGTAACAGAGAGGCCAGGCGAACCTGGCGCTGGGATACTATGGCAAAAGAGGCTGCAAGCATTGCGAGGCCTGTAAGATATACCCAGACAATACCACCTGGAATAAATTCGGGCACCATGCCAACCACGCTATCAGCATTCATCAGTTGAATGATACCGAAAATCCCGAAAGGGATGGCAAATAATAACCGGGCAACACGATTGGTAAGAAATGTCATAGCAAAAAATTTCGAAGGTTTAAACAAAAAACAAATTCATTGCGGATTAACATGGCAAAAATGTTTTTAAAAAGAAATTCTAAATTGGAATTACTCTGTGATAAAACAGTAAACAACCTTTCCGCTTTCCGTGGGCGTATGTATGATAGCTTGTCCCGACTGACTTTGTGATTCGGGGAAACCGTACAACTTACTTGAAAAGCGGTAAGATGTTAACGAATTATAGTATTAATAATATGAAGCTTACAGGTAATATGCGAACAGCAAGAGAAAACAATCCCCGATCTTGACAACTGCACTACTCAAGATTCTGCCGCCCAGGGAAAATAATATCATTTTACATTGGCATTAATATTTTTTCCGGCTTTGAATCGGAAATGGCTCTCCTGCGAATAAAGCTGCGGATAGCGCGCAAAGTTCTTTGCCTGCCTTGCGAAGCTATCAATGCCTCGAAGTTTCAACGTAATGGGTAGTGTCTTGGCAAAGATAAAATCAAGTGTAAGTCATCGGACGAGTATTTCGATAAACAATCCAATCAAGGTGCATGAGGTGATCCCGAATCGACTCGTCCAATGACTCTTTTCCCACACTTTTACAGATGACACAACAGCAAGGCCTTGCTGAGTTCCGAACGTTTTCGGGATTGGTTAGATTATCCGGGCGAAACCAGAGTTTTGCAGAGTATAGGTTCCTGTTCTCGCCAGGCACTGAATAGTTTTAGCGGAATAGATTTCGAAGCAGGGCCGTTGCTCACACTAACAGATAATTATGGTAAAAAGAAGGAATAAATTATGGCAATTCTGTATCTCCCATTAGCCACCGGTCGCATTCGCGGGCAGCTTCCCGGCCTTCGTTAATGGCCCAAACGATCAGGCTTTGGCCGCGCCGCATATCTCCTGCAGCAAATACGCCGTTTACGTTTGTTACATAAGAACCATGATCCGCTTTAGCATTGCTGCGTTCGTCTCGTTCTACTTTAAGCTGCTCCAAAACTGGGTTTTCAGGCCCTAAAAAGCCCATTGCCAAGAGTACAAGGTCGGCTTTCCATATCTTATGACTGCCTTCAACTTCGACAGGTTTCATCCGGCCATTTTGACCCTTTTCCCATTTTACCTGTACGGTATGGAGCTCTTTTACATTTCCATTTCCATCACCGACAAATTTCTTGGTCATCACTTCGTATTCACGGGGATCTTCACCAAACTTTTTTCGGGCCTCTTCCTGGCCATAATCCAGTTTGTATACGTTAGCCCATTCCGGCCACGGATTCGTTTTTGCCCGGTTTTTCGGTGGTTTCGAAAGAATTTCAAACTGAGTAAGTGATGCACATTCATGCCGAAGGGATGTACTGACGCAATCTGTGCCCGTATCTCCGCCACCAATGACAATCACATGTTTACCTTTTGCTGAGATATAATTCCCATCTTCATGATTGGTATCCAGCAGACTTTTTGTATCTGCATGGAGGAATTCCATTGCAAAGTGTATGCCATCTAATTCGCGCCCTTCAATTGGGAGATCCCTTGGGTTGGTTGCACCGCCAGCTAAAATCAAAGCATCGTATTTCGATTTTAGATCATGTGCAGGAATGTCTTTTCCGATTTCGGTATTTACAACAAATTCAATTCCTTCATCTTTCATGAGGTCCACTCTGCGCTTCACGATCGATTTATCAAGCTTCATGTTTGGAATGCCGTAAGTCAGAAGGCCACCGATTCTGTCGGCTCGTTCATATACGGTGACACTGTGACCTGCTTTATTTAACTGAGCCGCCGCTGCAAGTCCTGCAGGCCCGGATCCCACGATTCCGATTTTTTTCCCGGTTCGTTTTTCCGGTGGATTTGGAACAACCCATCCTTCTTCAAAACCCTTGTCGATAATAGCCTGTTCGATACTTTTGATGGCAACGGGTGGATCGGTAATCCCCAGCACACATGAGCTTTCGCAAGGAGCTGGACATACTCTTCCCGTAAATTCAGGAAAATTATTTGTTTTATGTAACCTGTGCAGTGCTTCTTTCCATTTGCCGCGATAGACAAGATCATTCCACTCGGGTATGAGATTATGAATAGGGCAGCCGAGAGATTTACCACCCCAGTCATCACCAGTCTGGCAAAATGGAATTCCGCAATCCATGCATCGGGCACCCTGTTCCCGAAGATCTTCCTCGGGCATTTTCAGGTTCATTTCTTCCCAGTCATTAATTCGTTCTGTAGGTTCTCGGTATGGAGTTGTTTTTCGGTCAAACTCCATAAATCCGGTGGCTTTACCCATAATAGTTGTTGGTTCTTAAAGTTACTTTGTATTGTTGTACCGTGTTTGACAAATCACGGAATAGAGGTTTTGAACTCAGCTTAAAATCTAACTCGTTCAGGCTATGTAGCTAATCAAGCAGTCTGTTGAGTTGAAGTACGGAGTCATGTTGTATTTTCAAGGAATGCTTCCATAGCTGCATTCTCATCATCGGCCCCGTTTTCTTTCGCTTTGGCGATGGATATTTTCATCTGTTCAAAATCTTTCGGCATCACTTTCACAAACTTTTTCTCCATCTCTTCCCATTTGGCCAGTACTTTCCATGCAAGGTGGCTGTCGGTATATTCGCCATGATTCAGAATCATCTGTTTAACTTCACGGATTTCATTTTCATCACTCAGTCTTTGAAGGCTTACCAGCTCTTTATTGCAGTTCCTCTCAAAACGGTCATGAAGGTCCAGGACATAAGCAATGCCTCCTGACATTCCGGCTGCAAAATTACGTCCCGTTGGCCCGAGTACGACCACCCTTCCACCGGTCATATATTCACAGGCATGATCGCCAACTGCTTCTACAACTGCTTTTACACCACTATTTCTTACACAAAAACGCTCACCTGCCATTCCGCGAATGTATGCTTCACCGCTTGTAGCTCCATAGAATGAGACATTGCCCAAAATGATATTCTCTTCCGGTTTAAATCGAATACCCTCATCAGGATATAGAATCAGCTTTCCGCCGGAGAGTCCTTTGCCAAAATAGTCGTTGGCATCCCCCCGCAGCTCGAGGGTTATCCCATTCGGGATAAATGCTCCAAAACTCTGACCGGCTGAGCCGTGGAAATTCAGGTGGATGGTATCTTCAGGAAGTCCCAGGCTACCATATCGCTTTGTCACCTCACTGCCGATGATGGTTCCGACCACTCTGTTGATGTTCTGGATTGGTAACCGCGCCCGAACCGGTTTCTTTTTAGAAAGTGCCGGTTCACAAATATCCATTAAAGTCTGAATATCAATCGCATTATCCAGGCCGTGATCTTGCTCAATCATGCATCGGGTTCCTACTCCATCCGGTGCTTCTGGTTTAAACAGAACAGGTGAAAGATCCAGGTACTTTCCTTTCCAGTGATCGGTTTTACGTTGTTTAAGCTTGTCAGACCGGCCGATCATTTCGTCAATAGTCCGGAAGCCAAGTTTGGCCATATACTCCCGAACATCCTGTGCAATAAATTTCATGAAATTTACCACATACTGGGGGTCGCCTGAATATTTATGGCGAAGGTCCGGATTCTGTGTGGCAATTCCCACCGGACAGGTATTCAAGTGGCAAACCCTCATCATAATGCATCCAAGAGTGATGAGTGCACTGGTGCCAAAGCCATACTCTTCAGCCCCCAATAATGCTGCAATCACAATATCGCGTCCCGTTTTGATCTGTCCATCCGCCTCCAGAGTTACCCGGCTGCGAAGGTCATTTAAAACAAGTGTCTGGTGGGTTTCTGCAAGGCCCAGTTCCCACGGTAAACCGGCATGCTTGATACTGGTTTGAGGAGAGGCTCCAGTTCCGCCATCATGCCCGCTGATAAGGATAACATCGGCATGGCCTTTGGAGACTCCGGCTGCAATTGTTCCGACTCCTACAAGTGAGACCAGTTTCACATTGATTCGTGCATTGCGATTGGCGTTCTTCAGGTCGTGGATTAACTGAGCGAGATCTTCAATAGAGTAGATATCGTGATGGGGAGGTGGTGAGATCAACCCAACTCCTGGAGTGGAGTACCGGACTTTGGCAATCCAGGGATATACTTTTCGACCGGGAAGCTCTCCGCCTTCACCAGGCTTTGCTCCCTGAGCCATTTTGATCTGGATTTCATTTCCGCTGTTCAAATATTCGCTGGTGACTCCAAATCGTCCGGAAGCTACTTGTTTGATAGCACTATTGCGTGAATCACCATTGGTTTCAGGAACGTAGCGATCCGACTCTTCACCGCCTTCACCACTGTTACTTTTACCTCCAAGACGATTCATTGCAACTGCAAGAGCTTCATGAGTCTCCTGGCTGATGGAACCGTATGACATCGCGCCTGTTTTGAATCGTTTACAGATCGATTCCACAGATTCAACTTCGTCAATCGGAATCGGTTCGTTCTCGTAATTAAAATCAATGAGATGACGAAGGGTTGGAGGAGGATCAAGCTGATCATCAAGCCGTTTGGCATAATCTTTGTACAACTGATAATCATTTGTTTTACTTGCAAATTGCAAAAGATGAACGGTTTCGGGATTGTACATATGGTACTCACCGTTTTTCCGCCATTTGTACTGACCGCCTTCATCGAGCACCTGGCCGTTGACCCGGATTTTTGGATAGGCCTTTTCGTGACGCAATTCTGCTTCTTTTGCAATGATGTTTAGATCGATACCCTCAATTCGCGAATCGGTCCAGGTGAAATATTTGTCAATCACTTTTTGATTGATTCCAAGTGCTTCAAAGATTTGTGCGCCGCGGTACGACTTGATGGTCGAAATTCCCATCTTGGACATCACCTTAACGATTCCTTTCACAACCGCTTTGTTGTATCCCCTGACCCCCATTTCATAGGAGACATCTTCGAGAAGACCCTCCCGGATCAGATCGTGAATGCTTTCGTAAGCCATATATGGGTTCACGGCATCCACGCCATATCCAAGCAGAGTGCAGAAGTGGTGGGTTTCCCTCGGTTCACCCGATTCAAGTATAATACTGATTTCGGTGCGCTGTCCGGTTCGTATCAGGTGGTGATGAAGCCCTGATACAGCGAGTAAAGCTGGAATAGGTACCCGATTTTCATCAAAATCTCTGTCGCTTAAAATCAGAATATTCGTACCTGATTCGATGGCTGAATCGGCTGCAGAGAAAAGTTCTTCCATAGCATTTTCAAGTCCGTCTCCTCCACTTCCGGCTTTAAAAAGAATCGGCAATACATCCATTTTAAAACCAGTGAGATCAATAGTTTTAAGCTGATTGAGTTCTTCATTCGTTAATATCGGTGTTTGAAGCTCAATCTGGCGGCAGCTCTCTGGTTTGGGATCTAATATATTTCCCTGAGATCCTAAAAGGGTTTCCGTAGATGTAATCAACTCCTCCCGAATAGGATCGATGGGCGGATTTGTTACCTGGGCAAAAAGTTGCTTGAAGTAGTTATAAAGCAGTTGTGGCTGGTTCGATAATACGGCGATAGGAGCGTCATTACCCATTGAACCGACCGGCTGCAGCATATTTTCTGCCATCGGGCCCACATTTATCTTGAGATCTTCATATGTGTAGCCAAACACTTTCTGTCGGTGAAGAACCTGTTCGTGGTTCAGGTTAGGAACTTTTGGTTCCGGATCTTCGACAATAGTGTCGAATTTTACCAGATTTTCATCGAGCCATTTCCTGTAGGGATGTTGTTTCGCTATTTGTTGTTTTATCTCTTTATCACTGATAATACGCCCCTGTTCTGTGTCTATCAAAAGCATGCGGCCGGGCTGAAGCCGCTCTTTCTGGATTATATCTTCTGGTGGGAAACTGAGTACCCCAACTTCAGATGCCAGTACAACCGTATCATCCTGGGTTACATAGTACCGGGATGGCCGAAGTCCGTTTCGGTCGAGTGTGGCCCCCACAATTTTTCCATCAGTAAAAGCTATAGATGCAGGGCCATCCCACGGTTCCATCAGGCAGCTATGATATTCATAAAATGCACTTAAATCATCGTCCATATCTTCATGCTTTTCCCATGGCTCTGGAATCATCATCATCATGGCATGAGGAAGGGATCGCCCGCTCAAGTAGAGAAATTCAAGACAGTTATCAAATCGTTCAGAATCACTTCCGCCCTCCTGAACAATCGGGAAAAGCTTTTTGATTACGTCGCCAAAATGTTCAGTTTCGAAACGGGCTTGCCGTGCGTGCATCCAGTTTTGGTTTCCGCGCATCGTATTGATTTCACCATTGTGAATCAGATACCGATAGGGATGGGCAAGTTCCCAGCTTGGAAATGTGTTGGTACTGAACCGGGAATGGACCAGTGCGAGAGCTGTTTCCATAGCCGATTCACGCAGATCGGGATAAAATGCCTCGAGCTGCTTGGTTGTGAGCATACCTTTATAGATGATGGTTCGGGCAGAAAGGCTCGCAATGTAGAAAATCTCTTTTTCATTGATAAAGTAATCTGTTTCATCAATCTCTTTGGTAACTCTGCGCCGAAGAACATATAAACTTCTCTCAAAATCGATCTCTGTTTTATACTTTGCACCTCGTTTGATAAAAACCTGGCGAATACCGGGTTCATTAACCCTTGCCGATTTGCCAAGCATGGAATTGTCAGTTGGAACTTTTCGCCATCCAAGAATTTCATGTCCCTCTTCGGATATGATCTTTTCCATCAATCTTTCGCACCTGAGGCGATCATCACGTTCACCCGGCAGAAAAATCATACCAACACCATAATTTCCCGGTTCCGGTAGGTCAAATCTCAATCCTTCACAAGATTGTTTGAGAAACTTGTGCGGAATTTGCATTAAAATACCAGCACCGTCACCACTATTGTGTTCACTGCCGGTAGCACCGCGGTGATCAAGATTATTAAGAACTGTGATGGCCTGTCTGACAATTTTATTCGATTTTTCGCCTTTCATGTTTACAACAAAACCCATGCCACAGGCATCGTGTTCATGTGCAGGGTTATATAGGCCTTGTTTACCAGGAGCTTTTTGTAATGTCATCTAAATAAGTAATATGTATACTAAAAAAGTAAAAGTTTAAAGTGTATTCTGAGCTGGGATAAATCGGATAAGAATTACAAATATAATGAATTCTCAAAGGTTGATATCAAAAGCCTTATAAAGTAACCATTTTAGAAAGATTTTATTAAATGGAAAT
>SLGL01000190.1 GCA_007123785.1 Balneolaceae bacterium | reverse complement strand
TCCAAATTTTCCACAGACGCCCCCGGCAAAACTTCTGACTCAGAACTGTTGATTAATGTTATTACTGAGGGTTTGCTCGAAAAAAAAGCAAGAGACATTAAATTACTGGATGTAAGAGAGCTTACCACATTAACCGATTATTTCCTGGTCTGCCACGGTACATCGGAAACGCAAATCCGTGCCCTTGCCAATAGTGCACTCGAAAAAGTAAAAGAGAAAATTGGTGAAAATGTCTGGAAACAGGAAGGCATGGATGCAAGAAGGTGGATTATTCTGGATTATGTAAATGTGGTTGTACACATTTTCAGTGAGGAAAAACGAAATTTCTACGGCATCGAACGGATGTGGAACGACGCAGTTATTACAGAAATATCGGACGAATAAGATATAACCCATCTAATTATTTGCTACCTGATTTCTTACCTGAAAAACCAAATTGCACGACAACATGAGAACGGTGTGAAATCTGTCGTTAAAAAGGAACTTTTCCTGAAAAGTTGCATTAACGGTACAGGGTGTGCAATTTGCCGTTGATTTTGCCCCATAAAATGCTTCAGAAACATTTTGATGAATGTTTTTATTGAGCTATCATCAATTCATTTCATTGCCGGGTTTTTGAGGTATTCATTGATCAACCTGGCGCAAAAAAATAAAACTGGCTTTCGTTTTTTTGACAGTATTCACTAAATATCCTGAAAAGCTGGCCGCTTCCCTGCTGATTTTACTCCTCGCGGGCTACGGCATCCTGGAATTTAGTGCACACAGATCTGCCAGCGGTGATGAAGCACTTACCCTGATTATTGACCGAAGCCTGGATGATGCTGTAACTCTTTTTCATCAAATTTATTCCGAGCTTGAAGAGGAATCTGCAGAAATAAGAACTCTTGTAGAGCACGCAGCTGAAACCAGCCAGGGTCGTATGCCTGTTTATAACCGGCTATCGCAAAAAAACTTTTGGGGAATCAGCATATATAAAAACGGGGATCCCTGGCTTTGGAAAGGCTTTAACCTAAACCCCCAACCTCCTTTTTCGGAAAGCGAAAGTGACACTACTTACACAACCATCACAAGTTTTAATAACGTAGTTGTTCTGTTGAACCGGCAGCAGTTAACGATTCAGGATGAACGTTTCAATATTTCAACAGCAAGGCGGCTGGCTCAAACTACAGATCTTCCCTTTATCAAGAATGTTGAATATCAACTTTCTGATGATCCAGGGCTTCGCAATAACTTCCCCGTACGATATAGTTATTTTGGCTCTATTCCCGGAAATTCGATTCAGCGCACTCTGTCAACTCCACGAACCGATTCTGTCGGTGTGGTTTATGCTCCCCTGGAACTGTCGCACAACTATCTGCAAACCCAGAACGAAACTCACTATCAATGGCGATTTGCTTTTCACATTGCCATATTTCTGTCGTCATTTCTGCTTTTGGTGGTTTGGTCAACCATCCGTAAAAGTAAATTGCTCCACATCATACAAATTTTGCTAATTTTTATAATGTGGCCGGTAGTATTACTCTCGGGCTTGTTGAATTATTGGATATCCCTGTTTATTTCTGGAGGGCTGGTTACGGATAACGAAACGGTCTATCTTCTGGCAGAATACATTATAAATGCTTTTTTTCTGTTTCTTCTCTTTGTCAGCTTTCACAATCTTCTCCGATTTTCTCTGAGCGCTAACCGTAATGAAGAGCACTTTCGGACACTGGCATTTTCTGTTCTCTATGGAGCCCTCTGCCTGATTCTGTTGCTCTTTTTTGTATTCTCCACTCAAACACTTTTAACAGAAAGCCATATACCCCTTCTGGATCTTGAGCTGTCTCCGGATATCCAGTCGTTTATCTTCTACATTTTCTCGGGAATCTTTCTCACAGCTGCATCAGGCATTATTCTTTCCGCAGGGTATTTTTTAATGCTGAGCGAAGAGGGAAAAACAGCACTGATCTCTGTTATTGCTGTATTCAGCTTCATCTGTTTTTATTTTTTCGTTGATCTCGCTGTTGAGGAAAACCTGTTCTTCACCCGAATGTTTTCTATCACCCTCACCCTTTTTCTCCTTTATCTGCTCATCAGTTATCAACTTTACAATTATCCCGACCATTGGTACAAAATGTCGGGATTCAGGAAGCTGATGATCGGGGTATTTGTCATTTCCGCATCGGTCTATCTTATCATTTGGGACACCTCAAAAGACCGGATCGACCGGGAGCTCCTTCACCAAATTACTTTATACACCGATGAAGACGCATTCAATACCCGTGACATCCTATTCGATCTGCTTTCAGAGATTGAGACGGACCTCTCTCATCTGACTGAGGTGGAAATCGAACAGCAGCAGCAGCTTGTACAAGGGTATTTTCAGCGTTCGGTTCAGTCCAATATCAAACCGGAATGGAAAAATCATTCGTTTCATATTCGCTTGCTTACACCCGGAAATGAAGAGATCACCAACTATTCCACCACATTGGAAACCCCTGCCTGGTCTCGTGTTTTTACAACCGACACAATGCTCCGCTCCTATCGCGGTGAACAGATTCGCTGGCAAACCAACCGCCCGGTAATCTGGGGACGCCCCGCTGTTTCAGACCGCTATACAGCCCTGGACAGGGGCTGGATCCCAATTTATGATGCCGATCAGCCCGGAAATATGATTGCCTGGATTGCTGGTGACGTATTCAAAGAACGACTCGACTACAACAAACCGATGCGAGCGGTTCTCTCTGCCGCTACCAGGAGCGACTGGAAACAGAGCTACTACATTGCAGAGTATCTCGGCGAGAGGCTAACAGCCAGTACTGTTCGCGGTATATATCATAATCAGCCCCAATACAATAAACTACCTCAACAGGAAGCAGAAATTGCACGACAAAATTCTGTAAGTTTTATCACCAATATCACGTCAGACGGCTCATTCCGTGAAGTATTGGTAAGTCATGATGAACGCACTGTCATCAAGGCAAGTACACCTGTTCCCGGATTCAACCATCACCTCTTCTCATTTTTCCGCCTGCAGGTTGTACTCATTTTTTTCGGACTTTTCTGTTTCTCATTGCTCGGGATGGCCGGATTCGGACATTACAGTCTTTTCGGACAAAATCGCCGGTTCAGGGATCGACTGGTAGATGGACTTGCCCTTGCTACCATACTCTTTCTGATTGTACTGATTTTTGCCACCCAATATGCGGTGGACATACAAAATGAAAAGAATGTTGAAAGGGAGCTGGTCAACAGTCTAAGCAGTGTAGCCGAAGCGATGAAAGACCGGGACTTGTTCTCGGAAGATTCTGATGCATCTGAACTGTTATCGGAAATTACGACCCCGCTTAATGTGGATCTGGTGCTTTATTTCGGCCGTTCAGTTGCTGTCTCCACCACTCCGCAAATTTTTCAGCAGCATCTGGTTCCGGGCACCATGCCTTACCCCGTTTACGATTTTCTCTTTAACCGCGAACGTACCCACTATGTTGCTTCCAGTGAAATTGGCACCGACGAAATGCTGATCGGTTATCGCTCTCTCTCTGATGCCGACGGAACACCCATCGGAGCCATTGCTATTCCCACATTTTTGCAATCACCTGTTTATGAAGAGCAGCTCCTCGAAACCACCAGCTACCTTTTTGTTGTGTACCTGTTTATTTTTTCTTTGTTTATCGCTGGTTCTGTTTTTCTCTCGAACCAGCTTACAAAACCGCTGAAACTGATTCAGGTAGGGCTGAACAAAATCTCGCGCGGCGACATGAAAACCAAAGTTGCCGTTACCAGTCAGGATGAAATCGGTTCACTTGCTGATGCCTACAATACAATGGTGCAGCGGCTTGATCACGCTCAGAAAGAGCTCATGAAGGCCGAGCGTGAATCTGCATGGAAAGAGATGGCACAACAGGTTGCTCATGAAATTAAAAATCCGCTCACCCCGATGAAACTTAACCTTCAGCACCTCCAGCGGCAGCTTGATGGCAACCCCGGCCGGGCAATCGATTTAAAGACTGCTATCGAAAAAATGGCAACAAACATCATTGAGCAGATCGAATCACTGAATAAAATTGCTTCCGATTTTTCGAAATTTGCTAAACCGATTGATGAGCCAAAAGAGCCTTTGAGCCTGACCGAACTTGTACAATCTGTTGCTGATCTGTACGAACACGATAACTCTGCAGAAATCCACTGTGTCATTCCAAAAAAAGAGGTGACCGTATCTGGTGTAGAAGATGAACTGAGACGGGCACTTATCAATCTTATCAAAAATGCTATCGAGGCGTGCAGCCCTCAAAAGGCTGAAATACAGATCACGCTCAAAAAAATGAAAGATCACGCCATGATTCAGATCAAAGACAACGGACATGGTATTGATGAAAAAGATCGCGACAAAATTTTTCTACCGAAATTTTCTACCAAATCCAGCGGCACAGGCCTGGGGCTGGCCATTACCAAAAAAATTGTAGAGGAACACAGCGGCGACATCTGGTTTGATTCAAAAGAAGGGCATGGCACATCGTTTTTCATTCGTTTCCCAAGCACCTGAATGGTTTCAAAAGAATGGTGCTACAGTAGAGCTTTGTCTGTATAAAATATGTGACGTTATAAAATGGTTTTTAGCTAAAAGCTATCAGCTGTCAGCAGTGGCAGGCCTGCAGATATTAGTTTCAGGGGCCAATATCTCTTCTTTAATGATTTTAATAAAAAGGGGCTTTTCCAATAAAAATTATCTGATAGATAACAAGTAACGGCTGTTTGCAAACGGATGCATTCAAAATGGCAAATTTAACAGGATTACAATCGAAATGAGACAAAAAAATTACTCCGGCATCACACTTTATAAAAGCCAATAGAGTTTTATCATTAAAACCCGTACTATCTTCCCCCTGTAATAATTTACCTGAACTTTGTGCCGGATGTATCAGAAAAAACAATTCTTTTGGCTCTTTATACTTTCAAGTTTGCTGATTCTTGTTTTCGGTTGCCGTACCCCCGAACCAACGGTACATGAACCGGAATCCGAAATAATACCTGATGAGGCTGAAGAGGACCTTCCTGTTACCGAAACCCTGCCAATAGTTGAGTATGAAGCTCACCTTAAGCCTCAAAAAGAGTTCCGGGCTGTTTGGGTGGCCACAGTTGCTAATATTGACTGGCCTTCTCAGCCCGGACTGCCTGTTTCTCAGCAAAAAGAGGAAATGATCAAAATTCTGGATCGCGCCGCTGCACTCCATTTTAATGCGGTGATTCTTCAGGTCCGGCCGGCCGCCGATGCACTCTATTATTCACCCTACGAACCCTGGTCCTACTACCTTACCGGCCGAATGGGACGGTCACCTCTTCCCTACTACGATCCGCTTGAGTTTGCCGTAAATGAAGCACACAAACGAGGGCTGGAGCTCCACGCCTGGTTCAACCCCTACAGAGCGCTTCACCCGACGAACCGGTCGGAGATTTCACCGGATCATATCAGCAGAACGAACCCTGATTATGTACACAGATATGGGAATTTTTTGTGGATGGATCCAGGACAGCCCGAAGTTAAAGAGCACACAATTCGTGTCATCATGGATGTAGTGGAGCGATATGATATTGACGGAGTTCATTTTGATGATTATTTCTACCCCTACCCTTCCTACGACGGAGGCAATGATTTTCCCGATGATGAAAGCTGGCGGCGAGCCCGGGAAACTGGAAACACCCTCTCCCGGGGCGACTGGCGGAGAAATAACGTGAATTTGTTAATGAAAGAACTTTCAGAACAAATAAAAAAGAAGAAACCGCACATAAAGTTTGGCATCAGTCCGTTCGGAATCTGGCGCCCGGGCTATCCCAAACACACTACCGGCTTTGATGCATACGAAGAACTTTATGCCGACGCCCGCCTTTGGCTAAAAGAGGGCTGGGTAGATTATCTCACCCCTCAAATCTACTACCGTATCGATCAGACACCACAGCCTTTTCCCGTTGTTTTGCAGTGGTGGGTTGAACAAAATGGCCACGGACGCCACATCTGGCCTGGAATATACACCAGCCGTATATGGACCGAAAATGTAACCTGGCCTCATGAAGAAATTACCGGCCAGGTATATACTGCAAGAGGTTTCCCCGAAGTTACCGGAGCAGTTCATTTCAGTATGCGTGCCTTTCTCGAAAATCCCGATCAGTTTAACCGGAAATTCTCATCGGGAGTTCATTCGCTTACCTCACTCATTCCCGCTTCTCCCTGGATGGACTACGGAGGGATTCCATCTCCTCCTGAAACCTCCATACGAGATTACGGAGATCACTGGGCTCTACACCTTCAGCCTGTACCGGGTGATAATGTTAGCTGGTGGGTATTAAGAACTAAAAAAAATGGCCGCTGGGAGGTTGAGGTGATACCCGGACAACGTATAGAAACAGTTTTCCATGGAGGAGAAGCGATGCTCCGGCCAGACAAAATATATGTATCAGCGGTAAACCGAATAGGACTGGAAAGCGATATAGTCGATGTTTTGCAAGATCAGGTTAAATCGGTAATCAACGACACCACCACCATTAAACCACCAGATATTGTCAAACGAAGCGAATGGGCTCAAACCGAACCGGGCGGTTACAAAGCCACTGCTATTCGGCGTAACCTGTCTCAGGGAGATACCCTTCAATTCCGTGACCTCACGCTTGTGGTTTCAAGAATGCTGCGGTCGGCTGTTGCCCCTGATCATCTCTTCAAAGCGCCGGTTCACGGAATAGACGATGAAGAAGCCCGACGCAGGGAAAGCCAGACTATTCGCATTCAGCTCTATCGAAACGGAGTTTCCGAAAGCAAGTCTATCCAAAAAGGGGAAGCATTTAACTGGTATGGCTACCACATCGGGCTGCTCGATCTGAATTTTGAAAATGGCCTCTCTCAGTTTGAAATCGCTACAGTGGCTTCACTTCCTGTGGACCGGGCAGCGATGAGAGAAACCGGCACAGTATCTGACCGCTTTAGAGTACCACACCGTATCAATAAAATCACCCTGCACCACACCGGCAGTACCGAGCCACTCACCAAAGATGATGATGCGATATCGGTGCTTCGCGGACTATATGAATGGGGTGCCGAAGAACAAAATTGGTGGGATGTACCTTACCATTACCTCATCGGCCTGGACGGGACTATTTACGAAGGGCGGGATCCAAATTTTGCCGGAGAAACCAATACCAGTTATGATCCAAGGGGACATCTACTAATCAGCGTAATGGGGAACTACAACCTGCAGGAACCAACGGAAGCACAAATAGAGGCCATTACCGAAATGATGGTCTACGCCATTCAAAAATATGGCCTCAGTACAGATGACATTTTCGGTCATTATGACTGGGCAGATACATCCTGTCCTGGAACTTACCTGCGCCCCTACCTGGATGACAGTACAATCTTGCGTTTGATTGAAAACAAACTGGCGGAGTAACAGATCTGCTGGTCAGGGCCGATGAGTCTGATAATAAAATGAGAAGTTGTCAGTATTTCTATTTTTAATATACAAATTGCAACCCTTACCTGGATTTTGGTTGACAATGTCCCGAACAAACTTATCGGAAGAAATCGATTCGCTGTTCACATTAAAAATACTAACCCGGATATCTCACCAAATTTACATCATTCAAAATAATAGTTATTATCAAGGGCTAATTAGCCCATAGTCTGCTTGCATTCAAGGCAGACCAACTCCTGAAACTTGCTCTTAATAAAAACTGGCCAATATGTCTCTATCTGATCTGACTCCAACAGCAATTGACCGCCGTATAGGATTTGCACTACTACGCCTGATGCTCGGCATTAATATGCTTGGACGCAGTATAGTACGAATTCCCGAACTCCAAAATTTTGCAAACGGCATGGCCGATAACTTTGCAGAAACTTTTCTTCCTGAAACATTTGTATTTCTATATGCTTACATCATTGTATTTACCGAAACAGTCATCGGTGTGATGCTGATTCTGGGATGGAAAACCCGCTGGGGACTTACCATAATGGGTTTACTACTTGCAAGCCTTGCTTTCGGGGTGATTTTACAATCGAACTTCGGTACAGCCGCTAACATTATGATTTACGGAATCGGAGTCTATCTTCTATTATCGAATACCCAACATGATCATTTTGGCATAGACCGGGGCTTTTCTCTCTCCGTTAAAGAAAAGGAAGAGTCCTGATCTATTGCCCTCACAATTCATCGGATGAGTGCTTATCGCCCAAACACTGAATGATCCCAAAATACTCATCCGATGATGATAAATAACTGAGAATCAGTTCAATAGCTCTTCTATTGTATCAGCAGCCAAGCTGCTGCCACCGGATGCGGCCATTTCCCGTGCCATTAGATCTGCTTTCTCTTTCATTTTAAGAGCCTTTTGTACGGCATCGTTCAGGGTTTTACTATTCAGGTTTTTGGGCAGCAACCTTATACCAACTCCGGCAAATTCAACCCGTCGTGCCACCTCAAGCTGATCTCTGCCGAAGGGAATCACCACTACAGGAATTCCGTGTGATAATGCCCGCTGGGTAATACCCATACCTCCATGACAGATCACAACCGCAGCGCGCTCCACAACGGGTTCGTGTGGAATAAACCGTTCGACCCGTGTGTTTGGCAAAGCAGTAGCCACCAGTTCTTCGGGAGGATAAGCCGCACTGGTAGCCACAACAAAAAATCCTTTTTTCGGTAACGTTTCCAATGCAACCTCCACAATTGGACGGTCATTTTGCAGCTCTGTGGAACAGGTTACAAGTACAATCGGCCTGTCTGTCTCTTCCAGCCATGCAGGAGACTCTGCATCCGGGGCCCAAAGCCCGGGACCCACAAAACGGAAATTATCTGGCCAATTCTCACGCGGATATTCAAGGGCTTTGGTTGTAAAATAGATTAGCCGCGGCGGGCGTAAAATCATTTCTTCAATAGAAGTAAACGTTTCGAGACCCAGACGAAAACGGGTTTTGTTGAGTTCGGGCAAAGCGATTTTATTCAGTTTTGAAAAAAGTATTTTACCTACAAATTTGTTTCGAATTCCACCAATTACACCGTTCATACGGGCAAATCCCGGACCAAATGGCGGGATCCCCGGTGCAGGAAGAAATGTGAAATAGGGCTGAAACACTGCCCACGGCAGGCCGGACGATTCCGCCACGGCCTGTGCTCCCCAGCTGTTCGTATCTACCACAAGTACATCTGCAGCGCTCTTTTTTATGGCTTGCTGCACATCATTAACTTCAGGGACAGACCTGTCGCAGAATGTTTTCATGGCCAGTTCCACTGCCTTTATCGGACTGTTGCCCTTCCAGTCGTCCATTTCGCGAGATTCAACTTTCTGTGCAATCGGTTCGGCACTCATTCCGAGGGAACGCACTCGTTCTACCTCGGAAGCAAGTGTTCGTACATGGATTTCATGCCCGCGTGATCGCAGTTCAATAGCTGCACCGAGAACAGGGAACAGATGCCCGCGGGCAGGTGATGTGTAAAAAAGTATGGATGACATCATTTACCTCCATTTAGTCCGTTTAATATTTTTTGCATAATTTCGAGAACTTCATTCGATTCCAGTCCATAATCACGCCGGAGCAGTTTCCAGGTGTAAAGGTCTGTAGCCGTAATCGTGGCATGGAAAATTCGCTCTTTTTCCTTGCCATTAATACCGGATAATAGATTCCGGCAGTGCGTTTTCACCCATTTCCGGTGTACCTCGCGGCCCCTTTCAACAATTTTTCTTATCGGTTCAAAATGCTGCTCCTGGCATATGAAGTTGATCATCATATCGCCATCGCGTTCATAGTGCTTCACGAGGGCAGCCAGTGCGGCCGATATACCCTCATCCTCCGGGACCTCACGGTCTGCGATTATTCGCTTGCCTTCACGGTTTGCAAGGTGCTCAAACAGCTCTTCTTTTGAACCAAATCGCCGTATCACTGTTTGAACCGTAACCCCGCTATCGCTTGCGATCTGCTGAAGAGTGACCCGGTCGAAAAGTTCATTGGAAAAAGCTTTTAAGGCTGCATCCAGAATTGCTTCACCCGTCTCTTTTTCAGACTCAGCACGTGCTTTTTTTTGATATGATCGCGTTTTATCCTTCAAATTGATGGATGTCTATATTTAAGCCTCAATTTCATTTTAATCTAATTAACATGAAATTGAAATAAAAGTCAACTCAACTTTTTTATTTAGAATAAAAATTGGCAGAATTCAGTCCTTCAGCTGAAAATCAACCGTGTTCGCATTAAAAAGACACGACTCGTCTCCCAATGCTTTATCTGGTGCAGCGTAAGCCTCAAGGATATGTTTCGAGACGCCAAAACCAGTCTCCTCAGCAAGCCATTTCCGAGACAAAACATCCGCATCAATCGGAAGATTTCATAACGTGCCTGTCCAGTATTGATAGGTCGGGACAAGCGTGAAACGAAATGCAGGTTAGAAATACTAATGTTTTGGGTGATTACATATTGGTAAAAAAGATAATTACAGCTAATATTATTAAGAGTGTGACCCAAATAATCAGGGCAATTTTATTTGTTTTTTTGGCAGTCTTGGTCTCATACCAGGTTCTGGGACGCACCCCCTGGATAATAAATGTTGCAACCGCTGCAAGGTTCACGCATATAATATTAGTCATGAGCAACACAAAAGCCAAAACTGAATAGCTCCACTGCATATTCCCCAGCAGAAGTCCGGCAGTCACAAGAGGCGGAAGCAGAGCCACAGCTACCATAACGCCGATAACTGCCGCTGACATACCAACAGTATACGCCAATACACCAGCTGCACCAGACGCCAAAGCCAGGCTGATATCGGAAAGATGAACTTCTGTCCGAATAGCTATCTCATAGTTTGTAATATCAACATTCATGAAGAAACCAAAAATGACAGAAATCACAAAAGCAATTGAAAGTCCGGCCAGGTTTGTTCTCAGTGACTTGATACCTAATTCATAATCTCCAAGGGTAGTGGCCAGGGCTAATCCGATATTGGGAGCGAGAATTGGAGCAATAACCATTGCACCAATTACTACAGCTGTATTATCTCTCAGAATACCGAGTGCAGCAACAATGGTAGAAAGTATAACCATCGCTATGTATATCCGGTTCAATGCGATACCGTCTGAAATTGAAGTGAAAAGCTCCTCACGACTTACACGCAATCCTTTTAATGGTTGCTTCCAGGGTTGAAGAGGTTCTTTTTCCTCAACTTCTTTTTCAGGCTCCTTGATACGAGGGATCGTTGCATCCACTGGTGTCATAATAATGCGGAACCCTTCATGACTTCCCAAAAGTTGTTCAGCATTGTCAAGAAACTGTTCGCCATCGTTAGCATCAATCAGCACTTTAACAAGGTAATTTTCGGATGGACCCGTAAGCTTCCCTTGCCAGTAATCAATGATGAAATCTCCTTCAACAAGTTTTTCTATGGAGCCCTTGCCCTGCTTTGGAATTGTAACTTCAACTTGTTTTAGAGGCATCCAGGATAGATCATAGGTTTTTGGCAATGGCCTTGATTGTCATCTGTATAAGAGTAGTAATGTCATCAGAGGAACCGGTCCGGTATGCCCCATTGATCTTCATTGGTTCATTATTCGAAAAAAGCGTCCGATAATTGACATGTAGTTTTATTTTTGACACAATGGCCTATTGATGTGCATTTCTATCTTTAAGTAATAAACTACCCCGAGGCAGAGCTATCGGGTTTTCAATCTGATTTCAGTTTACATTGTTTTCCGGCCTATACGATCGGGAAATTATACCACCCAAGGTTAAAATACTAAATCGTGATGAAAATGTAGCGGTATACCGAAATCAAATTTAGATAATCAGCTTCAATTTCTCAGCGACATTATCCAAATCCTGAAACAGGAATAATTGACAACTCTTGTTTTAACCGGATCACACTGGCAGAAGCAGAACAATCAACACGGAAACAACGAGTTTCATGATATCTTTATCGAGTATTGTTCGGAGCACCTCCATAGCCCGATAGACATGATTTCGCACTGACTGCCTGCTGATAGATAAGATATTTTCGATTTCTCCGTAGCTCATCCCGTTGTAATAGTGAAGATAAAGCACTTCTTTTTGTTGATTGGAAAGCAGATTCAGAGCTTTATTCAGCTCCTTAATTTGCTGTTTTTTCGATTCTCTGTTTATGATTAATTCCTCTTCAGTAAACACAATATCAAAATCTTGATAGGCATTCTCTTTCAGCCCCTTTGATTCTTTCTCCTTTTTTCGCCTCGCTTTCAGAATTGCTCTTCGCAATGAAACAAAAAGGTAGACATTCGGGCAGGTTATATGCTTCAGATCGTCCCGGCGCTCCCAGACCGTAATGAAGAGGTTTTGAACAGAATCCTCTACCAGTGCAGAATCGTTGCTCAACTTTAATCCATATCCATAAAGGGCTTTATAGTAACCTTTGAATAGATTACAAAAGCAGGAATGATCACCTGATACAAATTGATCCCAAAGATGTTCTGGTAACGATATTTTCACTGTTATCCCAATGTTATGTTTAGACAAACAACATTTTATCCTACAAAACTGCTGATTTTATAATATGAGACTCCCTTATTACCTTTTTGTGATCAGATCTTTAAACTTCATTTCAAACCATGAAAAAGATGAATTAAATCTTTTCAATCCATCGTTACTATTATCGTATCAATGCTATACTTTCGGATGAAACCTGTCGGGTTTTGAAGGATTCAATTCCATAAAACAAGATTTTGAGCTATCAAACCCGACACCTTAGGATGACATGACACTATTGAAAAATGAAGTCTTTCAAATCTAAAATGTAAACGATTACAATTTTATGCTGAATTTTATTTCAATTCTGAGCTATTATAGTACAGACCTAAACCCTTAAGTCTTCTTTGATGCAGTTACCTCACTTTTTACTCCTGAAGCAACATTTTTTAAATACGTAAAAATTTGATAAAAAAAAATAATTTCGCCTGAAAATTATTGGGGATTAAACCCAGGCACTGATTATCGTTTTCTGCCTTGATTAATCCTCCAATGGGTATTGTTCAAGTAATTCTTCAGGAGAATAGAAACTGCGTTGATTACTGGTAGCTTCTCGGACTTTCCGGACCTGATCCGGGGAAATAGCAGAGGCCTGATTGCCAAATGTATTTCTTATATATGTCAGTACGGCGGCCATCTCCTCATCATCGAGCAGGCCCCGAAAGGGTGTCATTGGCACACTGCCGGGATATTGCCTGCCAAGTACTTCCATCGGCCCGGCCAGCCCGTGCAGCGTCAACTTGATAAGCCGCTCTTCGCTGCCTGTCACCCAGCGCGTCCCGGCAAGCGGCGGAAAACCGGCCGCTGATAGTCCCTGACCGTCCCCGCCATGACAGGTTCCGCAATAACCGTCCTGAGCATAGATCTGGCGTCCCTGCATATACAACTCCAATTCTTCACCCTCCAACTCCACATCCACCTCCTCTTCGGGCAGCTCGGCCAGCAGTTCTCCCACCAGATGAGCCATCGCCGACTTGTAAGTCTCGCTCATCCAGTCATCGGTCGGATAGTTGGCAGCTTCGTTGAGGACTGCCATTCCCTCATCGACCTCCAGCCAGGAAGCTGCAACAATTGCTTCCAGACGAACACGTCCGTGCTCATCACCGGCCGCGGCTCTCAACAGCTCCATCTGATTATTTACCTGATGGCCGCTGTAGCGAAGCACCCTAACGGCCGCCGCACGCACACGATAATCACCCGAGTCAAGAAGCCGTCGAAGCAAATCCTCATCTACCCGGTTCAGCCCCCAGCTCACCCAAAGAGCTTCCATCAGGTGTTGCTGGTAATTTTTATCGCTATCATCCAAGTTCTCCACCCAAGCCTTCATCGCATGCAACACCTCCGTTGATTCCCGGCCCCGAAGTTCCAGGCGGGTGCGCTCACGAGTCCGGTATTCCGGAAGCTTCAGATTATCCAGAAGCTGTTCGATACTTGCCCCGTCAATTTTTGCCGGCTCGACCAGCGGCCGCGAGGGATAGGTGATACGATAAATCCGCCCGTGAGCATGGTCGCGCAGCGGATCGCGTGCGTTATGCTGCATATGACCGATCAGTACATTATGCCAGTCCACCAAATACAGCGATCCGTCCGGAGCAAATTCCATGTCCACCGGCCGGAAGTTTGGATCCGCACCGACAACCAGGTCCTGCCGGTGCCTGCTGACATATCCAGTACCGTCATTTACCAGGGTGTGCTGTTTGGTACCCAAAAATCCGATTGTGTTGCTGATCAGAAAATCGCCCTGCACCTGGTATGGAAAGTGCCGGCTGTAAATAAACTCCAGTCCAGAGGTCGGACGCACACGATGTTCATCCTCAATCAGGTTCCGGGATTTGGGACTGGCTACTCCATAATGAGGTTTAATGGTACCCGGCATCATCCATAAGACATCCGGACCGGAGGTCTCGGCAAAGAAATTCTGCCCCCACTCATCAAAGGCAATACCCCAGGGATTCGGTATAGAAAGCTGGGCCGTACGCTCCAGATGTCCCCGCTGGGGGCTGTAGCGATAGAAACCACCGTTGGTAGCTCGAACCGGCCCATAGGAGGTTTCCACATTGGTATGCAAAAAAACACCCTCGGCCATGTAGATTGCACCGGACGGATCCATTGTATAAGTACTATGGGCGTGATGGGTATCGTGGTCATCAAACCCGCTCAGGATGATCTTCCGGGTATCGGCCTGATCGTTTCCTGTCGTGTCCTGTAAAAGCATCAGATTAGGACCCTGTGAGACATAGACCCCTTCCGGGTCAAAGGCAAAGCCCAGCGGCAGATGCAGCCCGTCAGCAAAGGTGGTCTGCTTATCAGCACGCCCGTCACCTGTTGTGTCCTCCAGGATCAGAAGCTTGTCATCCGGGCGTTCATCGCCGGGTTTGTAGTGCGGGTAACTCGGCATAACCGCCACCCAGAGCCGGCCGCGGGTATCAAAGGCAATCTGAACGGGATTGGCCAGGTCGTGAAAATCTTCCTCGGAGGCAAACAATTCGATTGTATAGCCTTCAGGCACCTGAAGATGGTCCAGTGCATCCTGCCCATAGAGGTACTCGGGGTTGCCGTGCCGGTTCGGGTCAAAGTTGGATTCAACGGGCGGCAGTTCGATGGTTTCCTGTTGGTCGGCCGCGGCCACATCCATCTTCTCACCCACAGCAGCCTTCCAGGTTGCCCGGTCGCGTATACCAGTCATCTGGTGGATTTTCTCGATTTCAGCTGGATAGTTGTCGGGGCCGAACGGCTCAAAGCGCCGGCCATAGGCGTGAACGCTATTCGGAATCTTGTAATCCTGGTGCCACATCCAGTTTTTGTCCAGTACGGCCTGGTGGATCAGCTCCCGGTGTTCTTCAGCGGATGGACTGGAGGGGCCAAAGATTGCATCGGCCAGCAGTTTTGCAAAACGGGCGTATCCTTCATCGCTGAGCTGCGAACCATCGATCGTCAGCGGCTCATCGCTCTCGCGGTACCACTGCCGGGTAGGGGTAAAAACATCGACAAACCGCACTTGATGGCGGCTGGCCACTTCCCGCATCGCTTCGGTATAGAGCGCCAGGTTGGTATTTTCCCGGGTGCCATCCGGCAGATCGTACTGGCCAGAGAGATCCTCAAAGGCGATAGGCGAGACAAGAACCAGTTTCGTTTCAGCCTCCTCATTGTACTGCTGACTGAGTGAATGGCGGATGAACGCTTCCAACTCCCCCTTAAAGGCTTCCAGTCCCTGCTCTCCCCGAAACGATTCGCTATAGCCAAAAAAAGCAATCAGAATATCAGGGTTAAATTTTGAGATCCACTCATCGGGGTAAGGGAAGTGGCCTTCGCTGAATTGGCCCCACTGGCTTTCAGAGTCGGTAACCAAATCGGTATGAAACTGTTCTGCACCCGGAAAAGCCCAGGAGGAATCCCGAGCTGCATGAGGCCGAAAGCCCGGTGTATCACCCGGATTGCTCTGGTTGCGGATCAACAGGGAATGACCGGGATAGCGAACATGAAGCTCGGTCTCGAAATGACCAAAATACATCATCCTTGAACCCAGGTTATTGCCAATCAGAACAATACTGTCATCCGGATTAATCTGCACGGGTGGGTCTGAGGGCGAACATTGCTGAGCTGCCAATGCAAGCATGAACGCACAAAAAAAAGTTATTGTATTCCTGCCTATATCGCCTTTATTCATTATTTTTATTTAACTTATAGTAAAATATTGTAATTTATTCAGACAACGATTTTGGCCCTATAGATCTGTCATGAACCATGCCGTGCCGAATAGTTTCATCTATTTTTTTTCAGTTCTGCAAGGTATCTAACCCGGATATTTCACAGAAAATAACAGTCCTTTTTCATGAAATAATTGTGATAACTGTTCATTCAAAACCATTCATTAAAAGGCCCGGAAAGGTCAAGCTCATCCCCGGTATCATCCTGCAGTTCCAAAAGGCGCTGCATAAGGCGGCGGATAACCGGCTCTGAAGCCGAATTTTCAGCCAGGTCATGGATTTCGTACGGATCTTCATCCAAATCATACAAACGAATTCTGGAAATATCAGGATACAAGATGAGTTTATAAGGCCATTCCACAACCGCGCGTTGATTCTGTAAATAAGCACTATAAATCGCCGGGTAGTGCCCGGTGTTCTCTCCCCGAATTAACGGTAGCATTGAATGAAACTGATACTTGTCGGGAACCGCACCACCGGCAAGTTCAATCGATGTCGGTACCACATCCTGCAGATATATAGAAGCATCATTTACCTGTCCAGAGGGAATTCCCGGCCCGGTCAGGATAAATGGCACTCGCAAGGAGTGTTCATACATATTCTGTTTACCCAATAACCCATGCTGCCCAACGGCGAGGCCATGATCTGCTGTAAAAATGATGATTGTGTTCTCGGTTTTTCCGTTTTCATCCAGAGAATCCAGTATGTAACCAATCTGAGTATCCATGTGCGAGATGATTGCATAGAATTCCTGGCGATGTACTCCCATCGCATATTCAGTTCGGGGAAAGGGGGCCAGCCATTCATCGCGAAGATACCCGCTCGATTCAATCACATCATCCGGCGTTCCCTTCGTATGAGGCCTATTCCCATCACCCACCCGGCCGGACCCTATCGGGTTTTTGTATGGGTACACCGGCAAGAAATTGGGCGGAATTTCAAGTTCATCCGGGTTATAGGATTCGACATATTCGCGAGGCGCCTGCCGCGGATCGTGGGGAGCATTAAACGCCAGATACATAAAAAAAGGAGCCTCCCGTCCCGCAGCCTGTTCAATAAAGTCTGCGGCATCGTTTTTCAGTACTTCAGACCAATGAATACCGCTGCTCCAGAATCCTTCAAACTCCGGATCGTAAGGACTCCAGGGATCTTCCTCATCTTCATGAGGACGGTTGTAACCTTCCGGTGTTTGATTGGGCATTCCGGGTCGAATGTTGACCACATAATCAAACAAATCTTCAGGATTCACTCCCGGAACATGCCATTTGCCGGTAAAATAGGTATCGTAACCAGCCTGTTTAAGCTGCCGGCTCCAGAACAGATCGTTTTCGTGCCACTCCTGAAAGCCGGTATTACTCAGCTTGCGTGCATCCCAGAGAAACCGGCCTGTATTCAGCATGGTTCTGCTCGGAACACAAACCGCCGGACTCCAGGACCCCATATTGTAGGCGCGGGTAAACTTCAGCCCTCTTTCTGCAAGAGCATCTATGTTGGGTGTCCGCACCTCCCTGTTACCATAGACACCCACGTCATAGTAACCCAAATCATCTGCAAAAATGAAAATAATGTTTGGAGGCTGCATTTCTTCATCTTCAGCTGGTTCCGCAGCACTGAAGAGAAACCCGATGAGCATCACTCCAAACAGAATAACAGCAATACCGGTATTGTTAAGCAACTTTTTTTTTTTTTTTGATATTTTAAGAGTTTATGAAGGATAATAAAAGCATGCCGTTGTTGATACACAAACTCTTTTCAGAAATATAACTTTAAAATTTACTGCCTGTGAATTAGCCTCTCATTTTTAAAAACAGAATGTTCGGAGATTTCGATACTCGGGTGAACACCAATTACACACCAACACACAACACTGAACAGCTACCCCGTATAACTCAAAGTAAATATGTCAGGCGTATTGGTTCCATATGATTTGAAATACTTTATGTCTCAAATTCGGAACTTTAAATAAGTACACCCTGTTTTCTGCGAAATTATCCGGGCTACATATCTTAATTCCATTTTCAGCTATTTAAAAAGACCAAATGAGGGCCATATTCCCAAAACATAAATCATCCAAAAAAATCTAACCCGCATTTCTTGGTGAGAAATGCGGGCTAAATACAGTAATTTTTGATATTAAACCCAGAAACATCACTTCACGTTTAATTTTAATTTGATGTATTTTTGTCTTCTTATTCGCTACGTTTTCAATAAAAATTGACAAAAAGATGTTTTTAAATTACTGCCTATGTCCCTGCTGCTTATAGCCAAACATCGCGATATGGCTCCGTTTCAATCGGCCATCCAAAAAATTGATCCTAACCTGGATGTGGAAGTTTGGCCCGAAGTAAAACACCCTGAAAGAGTTCTATTTGCCGTGGCCTGGCATCATCCTAAAGATGTATTCCGCCAATACCCTAATCTCAGGGCGATCTCTTCATTGGGCGCCGGCGCCAATCACCTGGTACGGGATAAGACCATACCCGAATCCGTTCGGATTGTACGGGCATCCACGCCGTCACTCGCCGAACAGATGGGAGACTACATAACAATGTCAGTTCTGAACCTTATACGGGGCACGGAAATATATTTCAGGCAGCAGCAAAAAGCCGAATGGAAGCGCCATGCTGCATATTCCAAAAAGAGTATTACCGTGGGTATAATGGGTCTTGGCAAGCTGGGAACCCACGCCGCACGGCAACTGATCTGCAACGACTTTAACGTCTGTGGCTGGGCAAAATCAAAAAAAGAGATTAAGGGTATAGAAACCTTCGCTGAAAATCAGCTTGGAGCTTTCCTGACCCGAACCAACATCCTGGTTTGCCTCCTGCCACTTACCGAAGAAACCGAGGGAATTCTTGACCTAAAGCTTATGAAGCAACTCAGACAGCCTGCCTTTCTGATCAGTGCAGGGCGCGGAAGCCAACTTGTGGAGGAGGACCTTATTTACGCTCTTGACATTGGCCTGATTGAGCACGCGATTTTGGATGTGTTCAGCGAAGAACCGCTGCCCGAATCACACCCATTCTGGGGCCGAAAAAAAATTACCATCACACCTCACATCGCCTCAATCACCGACCCGGATGAAGTAGCGGAGCTACTGGTTGAAAATTACAAACGGCTGCTATCCGGTATGGAATTGCAGCAGGAGGTAGACAGAAATAAAGGTTATTGAACTATCCCGGCTGTAAAAAATCACCAGTTTTGATGGAGCATCTCTACCAGGTTTTCGGGAGCGCTCCATTGCGGATTGTGGTCCGAATCGATAATCAGTACCGGCCATCCGTGCTGCCGGGCACGTTCAGCGTGCCTGTAAAAGTTACCCTCTTCAGGGTCAGTACCTGGTTCTACTGCATGGATATAAGTTGCCGGAATCCGATACGCATCCTCATTCCCGAGTGTTACCGGTTCTGTAAATGCTTTCAAGGGGTGGGGAACATCATGGGGAAACGGCTGACCGGCAGGCACCCATCCCGGAATCAAAAAGCCATTCTTCTCCATAGCCATAAATCGCTCAAAATTTTCTCCCTGAATGCTTTCAACACTCTCTCCGTCGTCTGGCACAAATGCATCAATGTAGATCATTTTTTTAATCCGCTCGGGAATTCGATGTGCCACACCAGAGATGACCATTCCTCCGTAACTGTGGCCAACCAGAATAATGTCCTCAAGTTCTTCAAATAAAATGGCATTGATCACATCTTCTAAATGTGTGGAGAGATTTACATCTTTATGGGCAAGATGATGACGTTCACCAAGCCCGGTTAGTGAGGGGCGGTAAACATCATACCCTTTTTGGCGAAGTCGCTGTTCAACATCACGAAACGCCCAGCTTCCTCCCCATGCTCCGTGAACAATGACGAAGGTGGGTTTGGAATCATCTATTAGATAATCTCCACGGTCGTCAATCAGCTCCGGAAAAATCTGTGCAGACACCAAGCCGGAAAAACAGGAAAAAATAACAAGAGTAAATAAAAGTGATTTTAGCTTTTTATTCATATGGCCCGGGTTAGATTAAGGTAATAATTGAATGGTTAACGCATTGGTTCTGAATTCGTTATAAACAAATGATAAAATCGGAGCATACCTGAAAATCTGCAATGGCTGCTGCAAAATGATGCAGATATTAAACCTGTTACACATCAAACTCAATGCCCTGTGCCAGTGGCAGCGCATCTCCCCAGTTGATGGTATTTGTCTGCCTGCGCATGTACGCTTTCCAGGCATCGGAGCCGGACTCCCGCCCGCCACCAGTCTCTTTTTCACCGCCGAACGCTCCGCCGATCTCTGCTCCGCTTGTGCCAATGTTAATATTGGCAATTCCGCAGTCGGAGCCCCGATGACTCAAAAATGTTTCCGCTTCCCTCATATTCATTGTAAATATGGCAGAACTGAGCCCCTGTTTCACTCCATTATGATACGAAATTGCCTCATCCAGTGAGCTGTATTTGATCAGGTAGAGAATGGGGGCAAAGGTCTCTTCCTGTACAATCTCGTAGCGATTTTCGACTTCGCAGATAGCCGGTTTCACGTAGTGCCCCTCCATATTCTCCAAAACATCACCGCCGCAAACCACGGCCCCTCCCTCCTTTTCCACCTGCTTGAGGGCAGCCTGCATCGCTTCAACAGCGTCTTCATCAATCAACGGGCCAACGAGTGTGTTTTCATCCAGCGGGTCACCGATGCTAATGTTCTTGTAAATAGAAATGAGACGCTCCTTCACCTTTTCAAATACAGACTCTTGAATAATGATTCTGCGCGTAGAGGTACAACGCTGTCCTGCGGTTCCCACTGCACCGAACACCACTGCACGAATAGCCATCTCCAGGTCGGCCTCCTTACTGATAATGATCGCATTATTACCACCCAGCTCAAGAATTGTTTTACCGAGCCGTGCACCCACTGTCTGTGCTACCTGCCTGCCCATCCGGATCGATCCTGTGGCCGAAATAAGGGGAATCCGATCATCGGATGCAAGCCACTCGCCTGCATCAGGCCCGCCGGTAATCAACCCGAAAATTCCTTCCGGCAGATTGTTTTCCTTCAGTACTTCAGCAATGATATTCTGTACCGCAATGCCACACAAGGGTGTCTTTTCCGATCCTTTCCAGATCACAGTATCACCACAAACGGCAGCAATCATTGCGTTCCAGCTATAGACTGCCACAGGAAAATTAAACGCAGAAATCACCCCCACAGGGCCGAGCGGATGCCACTGTTCGTACATGCGGTGCTGCGGACGTTCAGAGTGCATAGTTTTACCATACAGCATCCGCGACTGTCCCACGGCAAAATCACAGATATCGATCATCTCCTGCACCTCGCCCAGTCCCTCCTGGTAGATTTTTCCCATTTCATACGACACCAGCATACCCAGCGGCTCCTTGTATTCACGAAGTTTCAGGCCGATTTGCCGTACAATTTCACCGCGTTTGGGTGCCGGAGTCATTCTCCAATCTTTGAATGCCTTCAGTGATGCTTCCACAACACGGTCAAACTGGTTTCGCGTTGTTGTATAAACATTGGCAATTTCCGATCCATCTACAGGTGTATAGCTTGTAAGTTGTGTAGCCGTTGAATCCTTTAAAAAAACCTGACCTGTTGCTGTTCCTGTATTTGCTTTTTCTATACCGAGCGTGCTCAAAAAATCTTTCATGTCTTGAATCTTATTTGTGAGTATTTTGTGGAATATAGAACGAATCGTAATGAAGGCAAAAGGGGGCAACTTATAAAATGTAACGAACCCATTCCTCGAAAAGTCCTTTATTTTACCTGAACAAAAGATAAGCTATTACCTGTGGAGCACAGCCTTACCCTTTGGGTTGTTTTTAATATTTTTATCGTTATGATGCTCATAATCGATCTGATGGTTTTTAACCGGAAACCGCACGAAATCAGCATCCGTGAAAGCCTTGTCTGGACCGCCATCTGGATTGTGATGGCCATTATTTTCGGCATCGGGCTCTACTATTTTATGAGTCCGGAAGCCTCGCTTGAATATTTTACGGGCTACCTGATCGAGAAATCTCTCAGTGTCGATAACATTTTCGTTTTTCTGCTGGTTTTTACCTATTTCGGGGTGGAACCAAAATATCAGCACCGGGTACTGTTTTGGGGCATTTTCGGAGCATTGGTCTTCCGCCTTTTCTTTATTTTGATCGGCGTAGCACTGATCGAACGCTTCCACTGGATAATCTATATTTTTGTTGCCTTTTTTATTTTTACCGGTATTAAACTGGGACTGGAAAAAGACAAGGAGATTCGCCCTGACAAAAATCCTGTTTTGCTGCTCGTCCGCCGCTTCATCCCAATTACAAAAAACTATCACGGACAAAAGTTTTTCATCAAACGCGGTCGGGGTTATGTTGCCACTCCTATGTTTGTCGTGCTTGTGGTAATTGAGACCACCGACATTGTTTTCGCTCTCGATTCCATACCGGCGATTATGGCCATTACCCGTGACACATTTATCATCTACAGTGCGAATGCATTTGCCATTCTCGGCCTGCGCGCTCTCTACTTTGCTCTGTCCGGGGTGATGCGGCTCTTCCACTATCTGCACTTCGGGCTGGCATTTATTCTTGTTTTTATTGGCATTAAAATGTTACTCGAGGGAGTGTACCAGATCCCCACGCATGTTACGCTCGGAATCATCATTTCTACATTGACCATCTCGGTCCTTCTGTCGATCTTCTTTCCGAAAGAAAATAAATTGAACATACCACCAGTGAATCTGACGCCAGGATCTCATGATGATGATGACAAAAAAACAAAGGAAGATAAAATACAAAGCTAAGAGAAATGAAGGCTGATTAATATATGGAACATTTTTCGACACAATGGTTCACCGCATATTACATCTCACTCGGAGCTCTTCTGCTCAGTTACGGAATTTATCTGCTTTTAAAAACGGAAGTGATCAAGCAGTTTTTAATAGCAGCCGCAGATGAAAAAAAACCGCCCGATGCCTGGAGGTCGGTACTGAAATATCTGCTTCTTTTTACCATTCCCGGACTGATTCTTTCGTTTTTTCCTTTTTCCTGGATAGAACTGCTCTTTTCATTATGGTGCTTCTTTATCATTTTTATGGCAGGGCAGCTACTGGTGATGTGGCCGCAAACCTCCAGAGCGATTCGTGAAGCGGGGGACGAGCTCAACAGGAAAATCCGCTATGTTGCGGCAAACATGATTACCATCGGGCTGATTCTGTTTATGCTCTGTTATTTATTACTGGATCGAATGCAGATGTCTTGATTTACCGTACAACGGGTCGCTGACCCGTTACTCTCCAGCCCTAAAAAAGCAATACCTTCAATCATTCGATTTTTTAGAGATACCAAACCTTCCGGTTCAGCGAACCGGGCTACATTTGCCCGTTACACTGATACCAATTACCAATCAAAACCCAAAACCTTCCCAACTGCCTACTTGCAATGAAATACAGAATCCTTAAAACGTATTGATTCACCTTCAAACCCCCAAGTACCGGACAGGCTGTCCGGCGTACATAAAAACAAACTGTTGCATGCATGAACATTCAAAAAACAGGATATCACGGGCTCTATTTTCCTGATCTTGGGATCAGTCTGGATGGCTACCACCCTGAAGCAGAAGTTGTTTTTGTAAGCCATGCTCACGCCGATCACATGCCCCGGAATCGCAAAGCAAGAGCCATCACCACCCATCCTACGCTCGATTTTATGGATTGCCGCGGTTTTACCGGTAGTGGAGAACCCCTTGCATTTGGAGAGTCCTTCGAAAACAATTACTGCCGCGTCTCCTTCTATCCCGCCGGGCATATCCTCGGTTCAGCCATGATCTATATCGAATCGGACTCCGGCACCCTGCTTTATACAGGTGATTACCGAACTCCTCCTTCGCCGGCAACAGAAGGCTTTGAAGCACCGAAAACCGCTGACATTCTCATCACCGAAGCCACCTTCGCGCTGCCCATTTACAAATGGAAATCACACGAAGAGCTGACTCATGAAATTCACAGTTTTGCAACAGAATCTTTGAACGACGGCTATACCCCCATCTTTCTTGCATACAACCTCGGTAAGGCACAGGAATTGATGCATATTCTCGCACCACTCGGCCACCCGGTCATGATCCATGGAGCCGGGTTCAAATTGTGTGATGTGTATGAAAAGTACGGTATCGGGCTGGGGAATTATTCCGTCTACGATCGCGACACTTGTGAAGGCAATATTCTTATTGCTCCATCCTCAGCGATGGCCAACGGTTTTGCCTCCAATGTTTCTAAAAAGCGCACTGCTTACTGTTCGGGATGGGCGGCAAACGAATCGCGCCGTACCCAGCTCACGGTTGACAAGATGATCCCCATTTCCGACCATCTCGATTTTTTTGAACTGATACGCTTTTGCAAGCAGCTTTCACCCAAAATGGTTTTCATCACCCACACACCGAATCCAGCAGTCGTGGAACATTACCTGAGCAAAGAAGGAATCGAAAATTCATTTTTACATCTCGAAGCAGATCCGGAGGATTGATGTCAGAATTTTCTTTTCACAGCTACTGTCACGTACTTCAACGTATACGCGAAACAAGGAGTACCAATGCCAAAATCACTCTTTTTGCCAACTGTCTCAAATCTGCAGAGGACGAAAAAACTCTTGCCCTGGCCGCACGATTTATCGGTGAGGGAGCTTTCGAAGAAATTTCCGGGAAAAGAGCTTCTGTGGGAAGCCGAACCAGCGGCCTGGCTGCTGCAAAGTTCTGTGAAATTGACTATGAGCTGGTTTTTAAACCGTGCCGCACAGCCACCGGCAGCAGCTCCGAAGCCATTGCTCGGCTGATGGAAAACATTCCCGAAGCAGTACAGAAAAGAAACCCTGAAAAACTTTCACTCTCCGAAGTTGAACAGATTTTTGAGCGCCTGCAAAAATTATCATCACGCGCAGATAAAGAAGCTCTGTTATGGGAAGTGTGGAAACGGATGACACCGGTAGAAATCAAATATTTTATCCGTATGCTGAGCCAGGGATCGCTGCGAATCGGCTTTGAAACGCGCAGTGTGGTGGCTTCCCTGGCAGAGGCTTTCGGGCAGGATCGAGAAGAAGTTCGCTACGCACACATGATTACCGGCAGCCTGGGCAAAACCGCTGTACTTGCCAGTCAAAACCGCCTCGATGAAGCCCGTTTTAGTCTATTCCATCCGCTCTCGTTTATGCTGGCATCACCCATTGAAAGCCGTGCAGCGGACAAGCTGGAACAGTATGTGGCTGAAGAAAAATTCGACGGAATGCGGGCACAGGTTCATGTGGACGGGCCAAATGTTAAGATATTTTCGCGCGATCTGAACGACATTACACAAACATTTCCCGACGTAAACACATTTTTTGCCGGACGCAAGCTTCCAGCCACAGTTTTTGACGGTGAAATATGCGTATACAAGGAGAATAAAATCCTTCCTTTCCAGCTTCTTCAAAAACGGATGGGCGTGAAGAAACCGGGGAAAAAACTTCTTGAACAGTACCCTGTGCTTTTCATTCCCTACGATTTACTGTTTACAAACGGGACTCCGGTTTTTGACCTTACTCTGATGAAGCGACGTGAACTTCTCGAAAAGTCTGCGAAAAAATATAAACTGCCGGTTACCAATCAGTATGAAATCTCGAGTGATGACGACGTAAAAAATCTGTTTGATCGTGCAATTCAGCACGGCAATGAAGGATTGATACTTAAAAAGAAAAAGAGTGTTTACGAATATGGTCAGAGACGAAAATCGTGGCTGAAAGTAAAAAAACCAGGTGGATCATTCGAAACAGTGATCATGTATGCCCATGCCGGAAGCGGTAAACGGGGCGGAACTTATTCCGATTTTACCCTCGGTATCTCTGTTAAGGATGATGAGCGCTATGAGGAGGAGTTCATCCCTATTGGCAAGGCGTATGGCGGCTACACCGATAAAGAACTGAAAAAAATGAATCAGAAAATCAAAGAGTTAACCGTTGAGCGCTATGGCCCCACTCTCGGGCTGATTCCTGAATTGGTAGTTGAGATCGAATTTGATGACATCCAGGTGAACAATCGCACTAAGGCCGGATACACACTTCGTCTGCCAAGGTTCAGGGCTGTACGCTGGGACCTGGGGCCGAATGATGTAAATACTCTTTCAGATGTGGAAAACTATTTTCAACATAAAATTTCACAAGAACGACTTACCCAAATTGAAAATCCATCTTTTACTTTTCATGCCAATGATCAAAAATGATATTATTTCAAATTATTATTACGATATACAGGTATCTTTTCTCATGGGAAAAATAGATGGCTTGCACCCTGAAAAATTCCTTAACTTCCGGAATGTCAGAATGTTAATACCGTTACCTTTCAATTCGTATAGTTAAGTTTGTATAGAAATATTATCTCTCAATAATATGATGATAAGGAATTCTACTAAACCAATTTAGTGGTAACGGCTTTTGAAATAACATATACAAAAATCTTTAATGCGAATTACATTTATTCTTCCGGTAATTTCCCATGCTTACAGTCAAACCAGAATAGAGCATTTAGAAAAAGAGGGAGTTGAATTTGCTTATCCAACCAG
>SLGL01000365.1 GCA_007123785.1 Balneolaceae bacterium | reverse complement strand
TGCAAAAAAAATTTCTCCTTCAGAAGCACTTAAAATTTACAGGAATCTGTTGCTTCCCCGGCTTATTGAAGAAAAAATGCTCTCATTGCTGCGACAAAATAAAATCAGTAAATGGTTTTCTGGAATTGGCCAGGAGGCAATTGCTGTTGGTACATCACTCAGCATCGAATTTAACGATTACATTCTGCCCATGCACCGTAACCTGGGTATCTTCACAACGAGGGAAGTTCCCCTTTATCAACTGTTTTGTCAACTATTTGGACGGGCAGATAGTTTCACAGGCGGTCGCGACCGCTCCTTTCATTTCGGCCTGCCGGAGTATCGTATTTTCGGTATGATTTCTCACTTAGCTGCTACCATGCCGGTAGCTGATGGTATTGCACTGGCTCAAAAATTACGCGGTACGAAACAGGTGGCTGTCAGTTTTTGCGGGGATGGCGCTACCAGTGAGGGTGATTTCCATGAAGCTCTGAACCTTGCCGGAGTGTGGAAATTACCGGTCATCTTTATCATTGAAAATAATGGATATGGCCTCTCCACTCCGGTTGCTGAACAATATGCCTGCGAAAACCTTGTTGATCGGGCCCCCGGCTACGGACTTAGAGGAATGCTCATTGATGGCAACGACTATTTTGCTGTTGAAAAGGCCGTTACAGAAGCCCGGTCACTGGCACTTCAAGAGCAGCCGGTGCTGATTGAAGCCAAAACATTTCGAATGAGAGGGCACGAAGAGGCGTCAGGTACATTCTATGTTCCGAATGATGAGTTTGAAAAATGGAAATCGAAAGACCCGATACACCGATTTGAACAGTGGATACTGAATGAAGGAATTTTGTCGGACGAATCTGAATTCGATAACATTGCCACGGATCTGAAAAAAACCTTTGAACCAGACCTGAACCGAGCCCTGAATGCTTCTGAACCCGTATTTGATGAAAAAACTGAACGGGTGAGAGCCGGGCTTCGGCCCCAGCCAAATCCTAAAACCAATGCAGAGAAACAGTCCTCATCCGAAAAACGTTTTGTGGACGCAATACAACTTGCCCATCGCCAGGCATTTGAGGAAGACCAAAACTTCCTGCTGATTGGACAGGATGTGGCAGAATATGGAGGTGTATTCAAAATATCAGAAGGATTTGTGGAAATGTTCGGGAAAGACCGGATCCGAAACACCCCCATTATCGAATCGGGAGCCATCGGAGCAGCAATTGGTCTTGCAATAGAAGGATTCAGGCCGGTAGTGGAAATGCAGTTTGCCGATTTTATCTCCTGCGGGTTCAATCAGATCGTAAATAATCTGTCCAAAGGGCGCTACCGCTGGATGCCTGAAGAACTGAATATTACCATCCGGGCCCCGCATGGTGCGGGAGTGGGAGCAGGACCCTTTCATTCACAATCTCCCGAAAGCTGGTTCATGCAGTTTCCGGGATTGCGTATTCTGGTTCCCTCTACAGTTGAAGATGCTCAAAATATGCTATACACCTCTCTCTATGATCCCAATCCTGTGCTCTTTTTTGAGCACAAAAAATTGTATCGCAGTATCAGAGCAGTAACTGATGACCGGTGTAAATGGATAGATCTCGAATCGGCATCAGTCGTTCGTGAAGGGAAAACAGTTTCAGTTATCACCTACGGTTTGGGTGTACACTGGGCACTGGAAATTACCGGTGAATATGCTGATAAAGACGTTGAAATCGAAATTTTAGACCTGCGATCTCTGGCGCCCATTGACTGGAACTCCATCCTTCAAACCGTCCAAAAAACGGGCAAAGTACTGCTCCTTGAAGAACCTTCCGAAGTACTTGGACCCATGAGTGAAATCGCTGCAGGAATTTCCGAACGTGCATTTGAGTACCTCGATGCCCCGGTCATTCGTTGCTCCTCCATTCATACTCCCATTCCCTCCAATAAAAAACTGGAAGAGGGCTATCTTGCCAATTACCGGCTGAGAGAAAAGCTGGATTTTTTAATTGGCTATTAATCTGTAAAGGCCAACACTCAGGGTTGTGCCGAGACTAAGATGTATATTATGCAGGTCATTTGACAGCCCGTTTCGCAAAATTTTTACAAATAGGAATTCTCTATATGAATTGGATGGAGAGTAATTTTGTTGTCTGCGTTTAGATTATGCAGATATGTTAAGATTTTCATGAACTTACTGCCAACATTCATTTATCCAAAAATTGTCACTGTAAGAAAGACAATTTAACACAGTGAACAAGAATAAAAATAAGATGCGTCTAAAGGGCCTGCTACACATTGGAAGTATAGATTTACACAAAGAAACCTTCCGAAGTTTTTTCAGCAGTGATATGGATACATACGCTTCAGCTGTTGCTTTCCAGATGCTTTTTGCGGTTGTTCCCTTTATCATCGTTATGATCACTATTCTGGGATTTTTTGACCTTGAGTGGCTTTATCAGATTATCAATGAGCATGCTGATACAGTGATCCCGGGTGATGCTGCACAAATAGTAGAGCAGGTTGTCGATGAGATTGAGAAGTCAGCGGGCGGACTTATATCGATTGTCCTGCTGATTGCCCTTTGGCTGGCCTCAAGTGCATTTCGTTCCGTTACCCATGCACTAAATATCGTTCACAAAGTAGACGAATCCCGACCTTTCTGGACTCGGTTCCCTCTCTCGATAATATACACTATTGCAATTGCCCTGATGTTAATCCTGGCTTTATTATTTATGATTGTCGGCTCGCAGGTTTTAGAGTGGATTACGGGGCTGGTTAATCTGGACAATATTTTCATAGTTCTCTGGAAGTGGCTGCGCTGGCCGATTGCAGCCATTCTCTTAATGATAACTGTGGCATTCATTTACTTTACTGCACCAAATAAAAAGCAGAAATTTAAAGATATCATTCCAGGTTCAGTACTCTCAGTCCTGGTATGGATCGCATTGTCGATCGGGTTCGACTTTTATATGAGAACTTTTGTTGACTTGAGTATTCTGTACGGCAGCCTGGGTGCCATCATTTTTCTGTTAATTTATTTCTATATCTCTTCTGCTGTACTGCTCTATAGTGCTAAAATGAATGTTGTAATCGAAAGACGCAATTCATCCTAATGTTATGTCAAAAATGAAGTTTCGCAAGAAACCCGTCCCGAAGCGTTGGGATTTTCTTGTCACCAATTACAGTAATAATGGAATTATGCAGCCTTTTTGAAGAAAAAACATTACGGGATTTACCGTCAGTTGGTCGTTGACAATACACTAAATCAGGTTTCTCACCGAGAGATTATTTTCTCAGCATCCGCCGGCTGGCGAAAAATGGCAACAGAAACGTACTCAAGCCCGGATCTCCTGTCTCATAAATAATGCATAGGAAATACCGAAACAGATAAGCGTTCCGGCAATAAGTGCTGTGATATCCGGCCAGACCAGAAGCATACTCTGACCCAGCGGCAGGGTTGATGGAAGTGTCTCCGATACCTGCTCAAAACTCAGTGCTCCCAGACTTCGGATGGAAGGAGTCAGCAAAACGGTGGTCAATTCATTAAACAGATAATCCGGTGAAACCCTGGAAAGCATCAGCGTGAGAGAGTTTGCAACAGCCTCATTGGGAATAAACGCCTGTGTACCAATACGTACGATCATACCATAAAACACAGTAAAAAATAACCATATTCCCAGTACCGACAGTGCCGAAGTAGAAGCCTGCCGGAATATAATCGAAAAGGTAATTCCGAGATTCAACCAAAATGCAATGTAGATGCATGTAAATAATAAGAACATCAAAATCCGGACAAACTCTTCAAATTCAGGCAATATACCGATATAGAGGATGCCAAGTCCAAGCACAAGAAATCCAAGTGAAAAGACCAGGGTAAAAACCACAATAAGGGCACCCGAAAATTTACTGTTGATAAAATAATCTCTCGGAATAGGCTGAGAAAGTATCCGGCTGATGGTTCCATTGTTTCTCTCGGAGTTTACAGCATCAAATCCAAGAGCAATACCAACCAACGGCCCTAAAAAGCCGATCAGCGTGATGAACGGGGGCAGATTGTTTATGGACGATGTGAACAGGCTTAAAAAGAGATAGGTACTTTCGGCACTGAGCTCAGCCGGGTTTTCGCGGATCACCGAAAGAATCGTGTAGATAGATCCCGAGGTGGTCAGCAGAATTAATCCAACAAGAATCATAAACCGCCAGCTCCTCACATGATCGGCGATCTCTTTTTCCACCATGACACGAAAAGGGGCAGGTTTATCAGACATGATTTACTCCTCCTTCAAAATAGTGTTGATAGATGTCGTCCAGACCATACTCCTTTCCGGAGATGCGATACAGCTTAGCTCCGCTCTGAACAACTGTTTGAGAAATATGCGGAGCTGCTACTTTGCTTCCCGTTACGATAAATCCGGTCCCGTTCTTTTTAACATCTGTTACAGATGGTAATTCTTGTAACTTATGAATAAGTTCATCAGTAACGGGATCGGCTACGACAGTAAAAGAGGTTTCCCTGGCTCCAAAAAGTTTATCTGCCAGGTCATGAACATTTCCTTCTGCCAGCAATTTTCCGCTCACCAGAATGCCCACACGATCACATATTTTTTGAACCTGGTGAAGCAGGTGAGAACTCAGAAGCACGGTCATGCCTTTTTCCTTGCTCAATTTCCTGATTAGGTCCAGGAAATCGTGAATTCCTCTCGGATCAATACCGATGGTCGGCTCATCAAGGATCATAATTTGGGGTTCTTTGATCAACACATCGGCCAATCCCAGCCGCTGGGTCATTCCTTTTGAATATGTTTTTGTTTTTTGATCGGCAGCATCTTGCAGCCCCACAATCTCCAGCAGCTCCCGGGCCGATTCTATTGCCTTTTCTCTCGGGATTCCATTCAGCATTGCCGTATAGACCAGGCTTTGCAGGCCAATACTGTTTTCTGAAAAACCGACATCATCCGGCAGGTAACCAGTGATTTTTTTCACTCTGATAGGCTCCGATGTTGCATTCCATCCATTTACCGTAACCGAACCCGATGTGGGCTCAGACAGTCCCAGCAAGGTGAGAATAATAGTGGTTTTCCCGGCCCCGTTTGGCCCCAGCAGCCCGAAGATCTCTCCCTTTCCAATCGTAAGGTTCAGGTGATCCACAGCCCTGGTACTGTCGTAATCCTTAACCAAATCTTTGATTTCAATCATCGCAATGGAACTACCTTCTTCCGTACTTTTTGATCATGAAAGAAATTCCTCCCGCAACCAGAAGAATAAAGAGAATTCCTACAGTACCTCCTGCTACCGAACGGTTTACGGTAACCCGAAATGTGGCACTTGAGGATGCATCGGATGTACTGGCATTCATTCCCAGCCTGTAATCGCCGGCAATGGCCTGGCTGCTGGCTCTGATTGTGGCATCAACCGTTCTCGATTCTCCCGGTTCCAGTTCATAAATCTGATCTTCACCATTTCCGAGATCAAAGTCCACACTCCACTCTGCCGGAGGGGATGAACTAAGTGAAATATTTTGCAGGGGAACGGTGCCGGTATTTCTCACCAATACCGGAATAGTCGTTTCCCGGCCGGCCGTAATACTCGCACTTAGCCTTCCTGTTGGGGTTGTCAGTTCCAGATCGTGCTGTCCCTGAATGACCGTTTCCAAAGTAGCCTCATCGAATGTGTTCCCGGAAACTGCCCGGATTCCAATTTGATAGGTATCTGCCTTAGCTCGTGAAGGAGAGCGTACGGTTACATTTATTGACTCGCTATCATTGGGGTCAAGTGAAACAGAGGTTGCGTAGTTTCCTCTGACCCTGAATCTTACATTCCAGCCCGGGGGAGCATCTGCCGCAAGTGCATAGTTTTGTGTAGCAGCGGTACGGTTGGTCAGGGTTGTGGTATAATTGAACTCGGAATCTGCATATCCTTCCATATTTGCCTGTGCAACTTCCAATTCAGTCTCGAAGACTCCCTGTTCTGTCACCCGTACCTGTAAAGGAAGCGTATATTGCTGTCCGGTTTGGGTTTGAATACGAAATTCAAACCGGTATGTACCCTGGTCAATCTCGAGAGGAATGGTAAATTCAAGGCCGACCGTTCTTGAGTTCTCCGATCCAAGTGCCTCTGGTTTCAGAGCAATTCGCTGGATAGTTGAATTACCTGATGTGATGCCCGGATCCCAGCTTGCGGGAATCCCTTGTACTGACAGGCTGATATTTTCGATCTGGTCCGACCGGTTGATAATTTCAATATTGTAATTGACTGTTTCTCCCGGTGTGACCGACTGGCTTATATAAGGGGTGTATAAAATAACACCATCATCGATCGAAGTTGAATTCCCGTGAAAAGGGATTGCAATCAATAAGAATAATACAAAAAAACGGGTTATTACAGAATGCACCTTCTTCATAATTAAGTCTTTACAAATTTAATTTTTGTTTGACGAAATCAGGCACTGCCCCGATTTAACAGAGGCCTGCCAAATCAACGCGTCATCACTTATAGCCTGTTTTACAGAACATCTAATCTGCAATGTTGACACATTTTTTCGAAAGTATTATATCAGACCGGAAGTCAGCCAATGGGTAACTGGTAAAACAGTGGTTAGGAAAGGCTCCCGCTGGAGATGGATCAATGTTTCTAATGGCTCATAAAGAGTGCTACCGTTTATGCAAAAACATTGAATCCAACCCAAGCCCACTGTTATGGAAAATCTCTAATACCGTGAGATTTCCCCGAACTCCCGTGGTCACTCGTCAGGAAGTTATCCTGATTCATTGAAAATTATGCAACAGATTTTTTTAAAAAAAATTTTTTACCAGTTTTTTTTAGAAATTTTGAGAATTCATTTTCTCATCTGAGTTCAATTTATTTAACCTGAAACGATATACTTCATGATGAGAAATGCGTGCAGAAATCCTGTACAAAGAGGTAATCTCATTACGAACTTGTATGTTCACCTGTCCAAAAAGAGAGTTTAACTCTGATTATAAGCAAAACGATAATCTCTGCTAATTATGTAAAATTTTGTGTTTATTAAGCTCTAACATACTTCAAACACTATATTAAATGTTGTAGATTTTATAGGCTAACGAAATCTCTATTTGATTCATGAAAAATTTGGGCCGCTTTTCTGGATTCTTACTCTTCTTCTCTTTTGTATATATCCAGCTATTTGCAGATCCTGTACGTACCGATAATGCGGAAGTGGAACTGATTTCTGAACAAAGAACCATTCAGCCCGGCCAAACTTTCTGGGTTGGAATTCGAATGGATATCCGGGAAAACTGGTACGTTTATTATCGTAACCCCGGTGATTCCGGTATGCCGATGATGGTCGAGTGGATGCATGAAGATGATTTCAGCATCGGCGAAATTCAATGGCCTACACCCCTCTGGCTTGATGTAGCGGGCGGAATGACCAGTTACGGGTACTACGATAATATTCTCTACATGATGGAGGCTACTGCTCCGGCCGGACTGGAGCCCGGTACTGAATACACTTTGCTTGCTGAAGCAGACTGGCTGATATGTGAAGATGTCTGTATACCCGAATATGCAGACCTTGAACTAACTCTCGCCGTAACCGATGAAGATGTTGAATATAATGAAGAATGGCTCCCGCTATTTGCAGAAACAAGAAAGAACCTTCCTGTAAAGCTAGACTACTGGGAAGCCACCGCAGATTACAACGGTAGAACAGCTACGCTCACTCTCACAAACACTGCTTTCGACATAACAGAGTATGATGAGATCAAATACTTCGCCAAAAAGGAAGGTGAGATTGAAAACGGCGCCGAACAGCCCTTCAGGGTGGAAGGAAATTCCATCATCATGGAGCTTGAAAAGTCGGGCTATAAAACCGGAGATATTGAACGGTTCTGGGGCCTGGTATATAATTCCGCAGGCTGGGATGAAGCAGGCAACATACAATCGATTGTGGTGGATGTAGCAGTTGGTGAAGAAGCCAAATTAACAGAAGAACTTTCCACACTCACCGTTTTCTCTTCCCAATTTCTCTTAATCCTTGGATTTGCTTTTCTGGGCGGCCTTATTCTCAACCTGATGCCGTGTGTATTCCCCATTTTATCGATTAAAGTCATGAATTTCATTCAAATGGCTGGCCATGACAGCCGAAGAGTTAAAATGCACGGTTGGGTTTTCGGGCTGGGTGTGCTGTTATCATTCCTTGTTCTGGCCGGTTTATTACTTCTTTTACGGGCAGGCGGACAGGAACTGGGCTGGGGATTTCAGTTACAGACTCCTGCATTTATTGCATTTATGGCTTTTCTAATGTTTGGACTTGGCCTGAGCCTGATGGGGCTTTTTGAAATTGGCGGATCTTTGATCAATGTTGCCGGGAAAGCCAATACCGGAGAAGGGCTTCGCGGCTCATTTTTCAGCGGAATTCTGGCAACTGTACTTGCAACACCCTGCACAGCTCCGTTTATGGGCACAGCATTGGGAGTGGCCATCACCCTGCCTGCTACCACCGCTTTAATAATCTTTGCAACACTGGGAATCGGTATGGCAGCTCCCTACATCCTTCTCTCCTCTTTTCCCGGACTGATGAAATTTTTACCAAAACCAGGTCAATGGATGGAAACCTTCAAACAGGCACTGGCTTTTCCGCTTTTTGCAACGGCTATCTGGCTGATATGGGTTTTCGGCCAGCAGACCGGGGTTGACGGACTCACCCGCCTGCTTATCGGTTTGCTTCTGCTTTCGATCGGCATTTGGGTTCTTTATCGATGGAAAGCTGTCCAGATTTCAACAACCGCAAGAGTTGTGAGCCGGGCGTTTGTCGCTATTTTTATTGTGGCAGGTTATTTCTTCTCAGCTTCATCCCAGGCTGTCACAGAACAATCGGCGGATGGAATTTCCCTGAGTCATGGCGTGGAGTGGCAGGCTTTTTCAAACGACCTTTTGGATCAGCATTTGGCTGACGGAAAAAATGTATTTATCGATTTTACAGCCGACTGGTGCATCACCTGCAAGGCCAATGAACGTGTGGTATTTAGCTCAAACCGGGTAAAAGACCGTTTTGATGAATTGGGTTTTGAAATGATTAAAGCCGACTGGACCAATCGGAATCCTGAAATTACCCGTGCACTTGAATCCTTCGGAAGAAATGGTGTACCGCTTTATGTGATTTACAGTGAAAATCTTGACGAACCAATGATTCTGCCCGAACTGCTGACTCCCGGCATTGTATTAAATGCACTCGACCAAATTGAACTCCCTGAAG
>SLGL01000198.1 GCA_007123785.1 Balneolaceae bacterium | reverse complement strand
GGATCCCGGTGGCCGCGGGGGAGGAAATGCGGGGCTTTGGTTTGTGGATGAAGAAAAGGGTGGAGAATCGTTTGGAGGTGAGGAGTCCTTCCACATCAACGTTGTTGAGCTGGCCGCTGACGGGCTGACGGTGACTGCCTTGCATCCGGATCAGTTGCCAGCCATTGAAAACGGGCAAGACCCCGAGCCGATTCATGCCTTCAGGTGGAGTCAGCCGGAAAATGCCTGGTTTTCGTATGACCGGGGCACCGGGGAATGGAAAGCGCATTAAAAATATCAAGATATGTTCTGTAGCTGGAACAGATGCCTCAGTCTGCTCATTGAGGCAAATTCATATCCCGGGTGTGAGAACATCCGGGATTTTTGAAATGTATCTTCTTTTTCTTTGATTGTTACCATTTTCACTTTTGTCTTTTCACTTCCTTTTACTACAATTAGAGGGGCGAAAATGTGCCTGTCTTAATTCAAAAAAAGTGAATAAAAATAGAGATAAATGATCATTTTTCTGTGGCTGCTACTCGTTGTTGCTCTTATTGTTTGGTTGACGGTGCAGCTAAAATTGCACCCGTTTCTGGCACTGCTTTTTGGAACTCTTGTGATGGGGTTTTTAGCCCGCCTTGAAGTCGGGGTTTTGATAGGCTCGGTTGGCCAGGGGTTTGGTGCCACTTTACAAAGTATCGGAATTGTGATTGCTGCCGGTGCCATCATCGGTGAGTATCTGGACCGCAGCGGAGGTGCAAAAATTCTGGCCAACAAGATTCTGGACAAAGTGGGAGAAAAAAACTCTCCGCTTTCGATGAGTATGACCGGCTACATCGTTTCCATTCCTGTGTTCTGCGATTCCGGATTTATTGTGCTTTCTGCGCTGAACAAAGCGATTGCAAAACGGACCAAAATTTCCCTGGCAGTCTTGGCCGTGGCTTTGGCCTCCGGTCTGTATGCAACCCACGTATTTGTACCACCCACTCCCGGCCCGCTCGCAGCAGCCGCAACTCTGGGTGCTGATATAGGCTGGGTGCTTATTCTCGGACTGATAGTTTCAATCCCGGTTATGGGTGCTGCACTTCTATGGGCAACCCTGTTTTGCAAACGGTTTCAGATCGAATACGAGATGGCCAAAGAAGAACATCAGCAAAACCTGACACCGCCATCATTTAAAATAGCAGTTGCACCCATCCTGGTTCCCATTCTGTTAATTGCCCTCAAATCTATTGCGGAATATCCGACGTTTCCGTTTGGAGAAGGAGCCTTTTTCAGTGCGGCGGTCTTTATGGGCGATCCGATCGTAGCACTTCTGACAGGTGTTCTGCTCGCATTTTTGATGGTGCAGGGCGGCAGGAAGAAAATTCAAAACCAGTGGCTGGAAGAAGCTCTGAAAAAAGCGGGGATCATCATTCTGATTACCGGGGCTGGTGGTGCATTCGGAGCTGTATTGCGGGAAACGGATCTGGGCGAATATGCCGCGCAGTTTGCAGCAGTAGAAGGTCTGGGAGTGGTTATTCCCTTTCTGATAGCCGCCTTTCTGAAAACCGCTCAGGGGTCGTCTACCGTAGCCATCATAACGGCCGCGGCAATCTGTGCTCCTTTGCTTGAACCGCTTGGGCTGGACAGTACCACCGGGGCCGCCCTTGCTGTATTAGCGATCGGAGCGGGGTCACTGACCATCTCGCATGTAAACGATAGTTACTTCTGGGTGGTAGCCAAGTTCTCCGAAATGGATACAGCCACCGCTCTGAAAACCCACACCATCGCCACACTGATCATGGGAATCACAGGGTTGATCACGATTCAGATAATGGCGTGGATATTATTATGAAATGGAAAATAATCAGACAGTTAATGCAAAACGATCTATTGAAAAATGACACAGGTTAATAGTGACCTGAATCTTTTGTCCTGATCCCGACCATGAAACACGCTAAACGCATACCCGTCGGATGACGGATTTAAATCAATTGATTTCCTTTTTTGAAAACCACCATCAACCCGATAAAACAAAAGTCACATGTTTTCAAGACGCCACTTTTTGTCCACATTTGCAGCCGGTGCTGCCGCAACTCCCTTGCTTGGCAAATCCCTGGAGGTCAATCCTGAATCCGGTAAATCCCATTTTAATGTTACAGATTACGGTGCTGTGGGTGACGGACAATCCCACTCAGCCGATGCTTTTCAGCAGGCAATCGACGAAGCGGAAAACAACGGCGGCGGATACGTTTTTGTGCCTGCAGGAAGATTTGTTCTTGAAAAAACCCCGCTGATCGGAACTAATGTCCACCTGACGGGTACCGGCCGGGGTTCGGTGTTAATAGGCGAGCGCCCGGGAGATCATCGCGGAGCGGCACTGATCAGCAATAAAGGCCAGCAGGCTGGCGGTTATGAGGGAGCGTCGGACTGGAGTATCAGTCACCTGGGCATTGACAGTCCCAAAACCAACGGGATTGTAGTGACTCATGCGAAGAATGTGTACATCTCTCATATTTACGGAACCGATATTTATCATCATTTTATTGATACTGCCGGAAAAAATATTATTTGTGAGAACCTTTTTCTTACCGGTCATAGCGGCTGGAGTGTCTTCCAGATTGATTCTTTAAGTGGTGCTCAAACCATATGGGATGGTGAACAGGCAGTTGCACCCAACCATGATGGCACGGACACCCGGGATCTGATTCTTCGAAATTCCATTATCACTGCTACAGCAGGGAATGGAAATCTTCCCCGGCATGATACAAGTATTCATTTCCACGGAGAGGTGTCAGAAGGATTCCTTTTCAGTGATCTGATTCTTGGCGGCGCCGATAACGGAATCTACATGGATGATGGATTGAGTTATAGTAATATCCAAATGACGAACATCATTTCATATAATCCGGGAAGAGCAGTCTGGCTGGCACCGAGTGAGATCAAACAGCACAATATTTCCATTCGCGGGTTAATTCATCAGCCTGAAAAATCTTCTGAAGAGCTGGAGGGATATCATGGAATAACCATTTATGGCACGGAAAAATTGACTCTCTCAGACATTACCCTGATTCCACCTGATGGCCTGCCTTGCCTGGAAGCGATCGAACTGGACGCCTGTGAAAAGGTGGAGATCAGCACCGTGAAAGCGGATGGAAACGGTGGGACTGCCATCAAAATCAGGGACCGTCGGGAAGGTGAAGATACCGTCAGCCGCTATGTGAAAATCAGTAATTGTATGCTGGATGGCTTTTCTGCCGGAATCGAATATGAGAACAATAACGATGGAGGAGATATTTTTCAGTGGAAAAATTTGTTTATTGATGTGCAAAATCCGATTGTCGGAGAAAATCTGCACTCAGATTAACATGTGATCTATTTATTGCTGATACGCGTCAGATGTATCCTGAATAAAAAGAACAGCAACATAAAATTATAGTAAAGAAGTGAGTTCGTATATATTAAAATTACAAACCTTAGTCTTTCGTAGTTCAATCAAATTGGCGTTTGCATCTTTTTTGCTAATACTCACGCCATTCTTAATGATAAGTTGTGGTGATGAAGAAGCTGAACAGGATGTGAAAATTGTTGCTCACAGGGGAGCCATGGAAGAGCGCCCCGAAAATACAATGGCCGCTTTCAAACGTGCTCACGAACTTGGAGCGGATATTGTAGAGATCGATCTGTATACCAGCAGTGACGGCCATCTGTTTATTTTGCATGACTCAACCTTAGACCGCACCACCGATGGAAAGGGTGAGGCCGCCGAATACACTCTTGAAGAACTTCAGGCACTGGACGCAGGCTCATGGTTCGGTCCCGAGTACGCTGGTGAACGTATCCCTTCATTCCGGGAGGTGCTGGAGTGGGCTGCTGAAGAAGATGTGGTGTTGCTTCTGGACCTGAAAGAATCAGGCTGGGAGTTTGCCGAGAATGTAGCCGATGATGTACAGTCCTATGGCATTGAAGAAAATATGGTGGTGGGTGTGCGCTCACCCGAACAGGCCGGGGAGTTTCGGGAACTTCTGCCCAATTCCAGGCAACTGGCGTTTATGGGTTCGCCGGATGATATTGAAGCGTATGCCGAAGCTGGAGTGGATGTACTTCGGTTATGGCTGAGATGGCTCGATGAAGACCCTTCACTGGCTAATCGTGTTAAGGCGACCGGACGTAAACTGATGATCAACGGCACACTCGGGGAGCTGGAAGAAGCCAGGAAGATTATGAACTTTGAACCCGATTGGATTTTGATTGATGATGTGGCTCAGTTAATGAGATCTCTTGAAAAAATTGCAGAGAGTGAATAATTCAGGTAAAATAGCAGGGAATTGAGCTTGTTATCATGCATATTAGTTTTATCGTTTTTCCATTACTGATTATGAACTTATTACAAATTATGTCGATAATGTCTTTTTTGGCCCGCAGCTTAACATCTCTTTTGATAGCGTTACTTGTTCTTTTTTCAATTTCGGCTTCAGCAGATGCCCAGCAAAGAAAGGTGCTGATTATTGGTGTAGACGGTCTGATGCCCGAGGCAGTGGGGCTTCCTGAGATGTCAAATATCAACTCTCTTTATCAGGATGGGAAGGGGATTTTGACCTATGGCTATACCGAAGACATGACTTTCAGCGGTCCGAGTTGGTCGGCTATACTTCACGGTGTTCATCGCGATCGCCACGGGGTGGATTCCAATCAATATCATGGTCACGATTTTACAGGCTATCCTCATATTTTGATGCGGCTGAAAGCCCATAATCCCGATTTATACACCGCTGCATTTGTTACATGGTCTCTGCTTCAAAATAATTTCACTGACACTGATGGAAATCCAGTCGGCGTTGATGAGCTGGTTTATCATCCTCGTCAGGAAGCTGGAGATGCAATGGTAACCGATGATCTGGTTGAGTTGCTCGAAACCGGAAATCCGGGAGCAGTTTTTTACTATCAAAATGATATTGACGGGGCTGGTCACAGTTATGGCTTTTCAATTGATAAACCCGAATACAGGGAGCAACTCAGGATTACTGATAGTCGTATTGGCCGAGTATTAGATGCCCTGAAAAATCGCAGAGAAGTTCTAAGCGGACAGGAAGAGTGGCTGATTGTACTTGTAACAGACCACGGAGGAGTGGGTACCGGCCATAGCGGCAATCTCTACAGGCAGCGATTCATTCCCATGATTCTTAGCAAAACAGAAGCTCACAGGTGGATCAAGCCTGAGGTACGTATTCGCAATGTGGATGTATCGAGGACAGTACTTACCTACATGGGCGTTGCTGAATCGGAATTTTATGAATTAGACGGACATAACATACTTGAACGGGATGCATACAGGATACCAAAAGCCGGTTTTGGAAAAAATCTCCTTATTAATGGTGATGGAGAATCAGACCGCGGATTTCTGGATCGTGAACTGGATCAGGCTATTACCGGCTGGCGAAGTCAGGAACATACCGGGAACAAAGACGGATATCACAGTATGACACTGATCATAACCCCTCCTGAAGTTGAATATACCGGCGCGGAGAATTTAACCGAAAATGTGCAAAGTAGTAATTTGTTTACTGGTGGAAGTAAAGGAATGACATCTAAAATGACACAGATTGTGGAACTTGATGATTATCAAAGTGAAATAGATGCACGTTGTGTGAACTTTCATCTGTCAGCTTACCTGGGTGGGACAGGCAGCAGGGAAGACCGGATGGAAATAAGAGCTGCATTTCTGGATAAAAATGGTGATATCATCGATTCAGCTCTACTTCCAGCTGTAACCCGTGAAGACAGAAAATCTGAAACTGTTTTGATCTACAGAGAAACAGACGGATTTGTCTCTCCGGGAACCCGATCAGTTTTGATAGAACTAAACGCAATTGGTACAACCGAAAATGAAGGGATTTATTCACTTGCCGATCAGCTTTCGTTTAAGCTGAATTGTGATCGAGAAAGAAATTGATAGATACTGGATGCCTGATGGTGTACTTCACAAGAATAAGATCCATAAAATATTAATGTAAAGATTTTGAAAATATTACTTTACGGATTTCAATAAGTGGAAATCGTTTCTGATCTATTTTAACCGGTCTTGAATCGGTTAGCGTGAGCTCCTCTTTCTTGAGTGGTTTGTTTAGAGCTGTAAAAATAATTATATTATCAAGCTTTCTTACCGTGTAAACATCAACACTTTAAAACCCCCTATTATTATTAAAATGAAATTAACGGATTTCAAATTTGAAATCGATGAATTTAATGTTCCCGATGAGCCCGTTGATCCAAGAGATGCATCTAAGTTAATGGTGCTAAACAGGGAAGATCAGTCTATAAGTCATGAAACTTTTTCCGATATTCATAAATACCTGAATAAGGGAGATGTAGTTGTTTATAATAACACGAAAGTTTTTCCGGCCAAACTCAAAGGTAAAAAAGAGAAAACAGAGGCAGATATTGAAGTGTTTCTTCTCAGAGAACTTCAGCCTGAAAATATGCTTTGGGATGTTTTGGTCGAACCGGCAAGAAAAATCCGGATTGGAAATAAATTATATTTTGGCGAAGACCTGACCGCAGAGGTTGTGGATAACACAACATCGCGCGGAAGAACCATCCGTTTCTTATTTGAAGGCCCAAACGAAGAACTCTACAATCGTCTCGATAAAATCGGTGATATGCCGTTGCCTCCTTATATTGAGCGCGAGCCAAAAGAGACTGACAAAGAACGTTATCAAACCATTTTTGCGAAAGAGCGGGGCGCCGTAGCAGCACCCACAGCTGGAATGCATTTTACCCCTGAGCTCGTAGATAAGTTAAAAGAGAAAGGGGTAGACTTCGTCCCTGTAACTCTTCACATCGGCTGGGGCACCTTTCGTCCGGTTGAGGTAGAAGATTTGACAAAGCATAGAATGGATTCCGAAAATTATTATATTTCAAAGGAATCATCCGACCGGATTAATGAGGCTCTTAAAAGTAAGAAAAACCGCGTAATTGCATGCGGGACATCTTCAGTAAGAGTTATTGAAACCAGCGTGATGGCCAGCGGATTGTCAAAAGCAGGTACAGGCTGGACCGACAAATTTATTTATCCTGATTACCCTTTTAAGATTACTGAAGGAATTATCACCAATTTTCACAGACCAGAATCAACTCTGTTGATGCTTGCTGCGGCTTTTGGTGGATTCGAATTCGTTAAGAGTGCTTATAAAGAAGCCTTGAAGAACGATTATCGGTTTTTCTCCTTTGGTGATTCAATGTTGATACTCTGAAATAAACGTGGACAAACAGCAACTCGCTTTAATCGTACCGGCTGCAGGTACCGGTGAAAGGCTGGGTGAAGAAGTACCGAAGCCCTACCTGAAACTGGCCGGAAAAACTATTCTGGAACATACACTTTCCAGATTTCAGGAAATCAGTGGCCTGGGTGAGGTAATTGTGTCCACGTCTGATCCCTATATACAACAGACAAAAACATTACTGGAAAAGCTTTTTCCAGAGCAGGTTACCCATGTGGTTAAGGGGGGAAAGGAGCGGCAGAATTCCATTCGCAATGCTCTTGAAAAAATATCTGGCAAAACAGGCCTGATAGCCGTTCATGATGCAGTACGTCCCTTTGTTGAACCTGATGATATTGAAACATGTATAACCGAAGCTTCCAGGTGGGGTGGGGCTGTATTGGCGATTCCATCAAGAGATACCATTAAAATTGCAGGTAAAAATAACGAAATTACACGAACACCCGACCGCAAATCACTTTGGCAGGCACAAACACCACAAGTTTTTTGGGCGGCACTGCTCAGGGAGGCGTATGATTATGCAGAAAAATACAATTTCCTGGGATCTGATGATTCTTCTCTTGTTGAAAAGGTTGGAGGTAAAATTGTACTTGTCGAAGGTACGGAAAGAAATTTCAAAATTACCTATCCATTCGACCTTGAGGTTGCCGGCTATTTGTTAAAACAGGAAAAGAAATGAGTTACCGTGTCGGGCTTGGCTACGATGTTCATCCTTTTGAGGATTCATCAAAGCTTGTACTTGGAGGGGTGGAGATACCGCATGATAAAGGATTGAAAGGCCACTCCGACGCCGATGTGCTTTTACATGCAATCATTGATGCTATTCTTGGTGCCGCAGCTCTCGGTGATATCGGTACACATTTTCCTGACACAGATCCACTCTTTAAAGGCGCAGACAGTGCCGAGCTGCTTTCGCACACTCTCAGCTTGTCAATGAAAGCCGGCTTTGAGGTCATAAATATTGATGCAACAGTTGTGGCAGAAGAGCCAAAACTAAATCCTTTCATCGTGACTATCCGGGAAAAAATAGCTGAACTTTTAAAGTGCGATACCGGAGTTATTTCAGTTAAGGCCACAACCAGCGAAAAAATGGGATTTGTGGGACGAAAAGAGGGTATCGCCGTCCACGCTATTGTACTTCTTAAAAAGCAGTCATGAAATGGAGGGATACACTCAGGAACTTATCGACTGGATTCAGACCCTGTCCCCGCTCAGTATTTATCTGATTTTTGGGGTCATTGCCTACCTCGAAAATATAATACCCCCAATACCCGGTGATCTTCTGGTGGCTTTTGGCGGTTATTTGGCCGCAGAGAGAATTATTGGTTTTACGCCCGTTCTGATCATAACAACGATCGCCTCTGTTATCGGTTTTATGAGTATGTATGCAGTAGGCAGGTATTTCGGCGACCAGATCGAAGAGAAAAGAACCAGGGTTGGGTTTATGCGGTTTTTTGATGTGAAATATTTTGACAAAGGAAAAAAATGGATGGATCAATGGGGGCAAGGTGTAATTCTGGCAAATCGGTTTTTGGCAGGTACACGTTCAGTCATTTCAATCACAGCGGGAATTACCAAAACAAAAGTTTATTCAACTATTATAAGTTCAAGCATAAGTTCTCTCTTGTGGAATACTATTTTACTCGGTTTGGGATGGCTGGTGCATGAAAACTGGCAGATAATTGGCCATTATCTTAATGTTTACGGTTGGATTATTCTGGGGATAATTATTTGCCTTATTATAGTTTGGTTTTTCTATAAACATCATGAAAAAAATATTTCAGTTAAAGGTTGATTAATTTTGCAGATATTTTTATACTTCAAGTCTTTCAATTGCGGGAAAATTACGTCAACTTGTTGAGAAAGGTTGGCGTTTTTAACCTTATGAATTAAGAAAGGGTGTTTAGCTGTGCTATGCTTGTTCGCAAGCTTAAGGCAGTTTTGAAATTTTGACCTGGAAATGCCAGTGTAGCTCAGGGG
>SLGL01000339.1 GCA_007123785.1 Balneolaceae bacterium | reverse complement strand
TGCTAAGAGCAAAATGGTTCTTCCGGTTTGACAACCGAACAACTACTAAAAAATAAAAAGAGGTAATGTTATGAATGGTTCAACGAAAGCAGCATACAGCATGTTAACTGTTTTGATAATGGTGATTTTTTCCAGTGCGGGATTTGCACAAGTTGTGGATATTTCCAAGAAGGAAAGTGATTCAAAAACTTTTGAAACTCCAAATGCTTTTATGATTGATGAAAGTAATTTATACTGTTTCCGGGATATGAACTGCCTGAAAAATGATAAAACCCTTCGGGAAAAAGGATTGAAATTTATCTTCAACACAAATTCTAACACTGATCATTATATTTTGAAAGGATATTCACCCAATGAAGTAGTCAAAGCAAAATATAATGAACAGGGCAAGTTAATTGAGGCAGAACTGGTGCATATAAACATCCGGTTGTCCAGAGAGATCATAATCCAGATTTTTTCAGGTGCGTATTTCGACTGGCAAATGGTAAAGAACGAACGGATTGTACAAGATTTTGATGTGAATACAACCGAGTTCAGGGTAATGCTTCAAAAACAGGACGAAATTGTAGTTCTAAATTTCGACAGAGACGGGAATCGTGTTCACCCCGTTGCAGGTCTCTGAGTTTTCTATGATGAAAAAAACCGTCTGACAACTTTTCAAACATTTCTGGCTAAGAGAGCTTGAGTCGTCTGACGGTTTTTCTTTTTGGTTCAATACTGCTCATATTGTGGTTGACAAATCACTTCACTATCAACCGGTTCAAAAATGATATCGAACAAACCCCTCAATTGCCTCATACTCCGCCAGGCCAAGAGCATCGTAGGTTTTTGCTGTACCGCGGTTTCGGTCTTCAGATCGCTGCCAGAATTCGCGTGCATCTGATCCCGGGAATAGAGGCCGGTCTTTTTGAGACTGGTGCTTGAAGATAGCGCGTCGTTTTCTGATAAGCTCCTGCGGACTCAGCGGAACGGCCATTTCAATTTCGTTGACATCCCACTCCTGCCAGGCACCGCGATAGAGCCATACCCAGCAATCTTTGGCCCAGTCGTCGTTTTTCACAACTTCAAGTGCTTCAAAAATGGCTTTCAGGCATACACGGTGGGTTCCGTGAGGATCGGAAAGGTCACCTGCAGCATAGATCTGATGAGGTTTCACTTTTCGCATAAGGTCAACTGTAATCTGCACATCCTCATCGGAAATTGGTTTCTTCTTCACCCGGCCGGTTTCATAAAATGGCATTTCCATAAAATGCATGTTTTCATCGGGCACTCCACAGTATCGTCCGCCAGCTTTGGCTTCCCCGCGGCGGATCAGCCCTTTAATCTTTTTTACTTCAGGTGAATCAACCTGGCCGGGCTGTTTATTTTTTAGAAATTCGTTCACTTTTCGAAACAGTTTTTCTGCTTTTTGCTCTTTCATTCCGAAAGTTTCTGAATAATCAAGTACAAAATCAGCGAATCGCACCACATCATCATCAAACACCGCAATATTTCCTGATGTCTGATAAGCGATATGCACTTCGTGTCCGTGATCAACAAGGCGGATCAGCGTACCGCCCATTGAGATTACATCATCATCGGGATGAGGGCTGAATACAATTGCACGCTTTGGAAATGGTTGTGCCCGTTCGGGACGGTTAGTGTCGTCTGCTTTGGGTTTGCCTCCCGGCCAGCCGGTAATTGTGTGCTGAAGCTCATTAAATATTTTAATATTGATGTTGTAAGCAGGCCCATTGGATGTAATCAGATCGGCCATACCGTTCTCATTATAATTTTCATCCGTTAATTTCAGGATGGGTTTGTCCAGTTTCTGGCATAGCCATACGACGGCTTTGCGGATCAGTTTGTCATCATCCCACACAATGGATGAGAGCAGCCAGGGTGTATTTATTCGCATCAGTTTTTGAGATGCGGCGCTGTCGAGAACGATCGTGGTGTTGGAGTGATTTTGAAGGTACGTTGCGGGAATGCTCTCTTTTATTTCTCCTTCTACGGTTTCGCGGATAATACCAGCTTTTCCTTCGCCCCAGGCCATCAGAAATATACGCTTGGCACTCATGATGGTACCCACACCCATGGTGATGGCTCTACGGGGAACATATTCTTCTCCGAAAAAGTCACTGGCAGCATCTTTTCGTGTGATTTTGTCGAGTGTGATTAGCCGTGTAAGAGAGTCTGGCCGTGAACCGGGTTCGTTAAATCCGATGTGGCCGGTGCGCCCGATACCGAGAAGCTGAATATCGATACCGCCCGCCTCTTTGATTTTCTTTTCATATTCATTACAAAAATCCTGGACTTCATCTTCTGCCAGAGTACCGTCGGGAATGTGAATCTGATCTTTTGGTATGTCAATATGATTGAAAAGGTGCTCATTCATAAACCGGACGTAACTTTGAAGTGAATCCGGTTCAATCGGATAATATTCGTCCAGGTTAAAGGTAATAACATTTTTGAAGCTCAGCCCCTCTTCTTCGTGAAGGCGGATCAGCTCGTCATATACGCCAGTTGGAGTGGAGCCGGTGGCCAGTCCCAGTACTGCGTTTTGATTATTTTTCTCTTTTTCTTTGACTAATGCAGCTATTTCTCTGGCAATTGCAATGGCTGCGTCCGAACTTTCGCTGTAGATAACAGTTGGAATTTGTTCATAATACGTAAGCCGTTTGTCTGTTGAGTCTAATGTTTCCTGTAGGGTTTTCATAAAATTGTAGCAATCAAACGATTTAAGTTTTTTGATCCGGTTATACTTCCTTAAGATACGTAATAGTGATTATAGTCATGATTGGAATCGGTTCCAAAAATCAAATGTAACGCAGATCGGTTTGCTTTTAGAGGATTAATGCGGATTTTATCATGAAGCAGATAAGAAACGAATCAATCATTTTTTATCAAAGCTGAAGATCGAAAAAATGAATCGTTAAAACTTTACCAATTTTTATTCAGTGAAAAAAATGGAATTGGTTGCCGGTATTGATTTAGGGGGGACGGAAACAAAGTTTGGCTTGGTAAACAGAGAGGGAGAAATGCTCGCTTACCAGACCATTCCAACCGATCCGGATATCGGTTACAAGACTTTTTTTACTTATTTGGCCAATGAAATTGAATGCTTACTACTCTCTTTAGGGGATGATGTAGCCTTGTTGGGTGCAAGTGTGGGAGCACCAACTGGAAGCCAGGCCAACGGGACTATCGACAATCCATCAAATCTTAACTGGCCCAATAGCCTGCCGGTTTCCAAAATACTCGAATCACTGCTCGAAGTACCTGTAACTGTTGTGAACGATGCGAATGCGGCCGCGGTGGGAGAGATGCTTTTTGGAGCAGCTCAGGGGTATAAAAACTTTTTTTGTGTAACCCTTGGAACCGGACTTGGATGTGGGGTGGTGATTGATGGAGAACTGATGCTCGGTTCCATGGGCCATGCAGGAGAGCTGGGACATGTTACGGCTATTAAAGGTGGCAGAATGTGTGGATGCGGACGTATGGGCTGCCTTGAAACTTATGCTTCTGCCACGGGAATTGTGCGAACTGTACTGGAAGCTGAGAAGGATGAATATGAACATTCGGTTTTGAGCACGTACCACAAAACAAAAATTACAGCAAAACATATTACCGACGCAGCTAAAGAGGGCGATTCCCTTGCTCTTAAAGCTTTTGATTTTACAGGCAAAATACTGGGTGAACAGCTTGCCGATACGGTTGCTATATTGAACCCGGAACTGATTGTACTTACCGGCGGGCTGACCAGAGCGGGAGATCTTTTACTCAACCCGACAATAAAATATATGAACTGCCATCTTCACGACATCTATAAGGGAACGGTGGAAATCAGGTTATCGGAAATGAACACAAAGAAAACAGCTATTCTTGGTTCTGCCGCATTTATGTGGCTCAAACTCGATTCCGTTAGTACACAAAAGGTCTGAGAGGTGGTTTTAACTCGGGATAATTTTGAAATATTTTGGTTTTTGGCTCTGATAATTTCACTGAAGTTCCAAGGTTTTACGCTTATTCTGGTGTCTTGTCAACCTAGCTGAAGATGTATACATCAATATAGTTACATCAAATGGTGTGAAAAACGAACATGACAAACGGAGTCGAGATGTGTTATCTGATTCAGTTGATATTATTTAGCAATATACTTCTGTCATATTTCATTTTATGGCCGGATGATATTGTGAAAAAGTTGAGTGGAATCTTCGGATCAGAGTCTCAGGATCTCCTGTATCTTCATTGGACTGGTTGATGGCAAAAATTTTTGCGGTGATAAAGAATTTCCCGGATTCGGAATTCGTTGTAAAAACAAAAACTTATTTAGTACTGATTTTCATATCACGACATACAGCAAACGATAACATTGCTTCATTTCAACTCCGGAGCACTGCAGAAGGTGCCGAAAATTAAGATTTTGGGCAAAATCAATTGATTTAGTACATTAAATTAGTATATATAATATTTTTCGCCAAATGCTCTGATCAGATTTGCCCGTTGATTTTTTTTCTAATCATTTAATAACCCAGAAATGGAAAGGCTCAACATAGATAAGGTGGCAAAACTGGCACATGTTTCAAGGTCGGTGGTGTCGCGGGTCCTGAACAATCACCCCAATGTAAGCGATGAAGCGCGTGTTCGTGTAATGAAGGTGGTGAAAAAGTACAACTATCGCCCCAATGCAGTCGCCCGGAGCCTTGCTACGCAGAGTACGTATCAGATCGGGGTGCTTACCAGCCGGATTGAAGATGAAAGTCTGGGAAACGGATACTGGACATTACTTTACCTTGGTATTTTTGAAGAGTGCATCCGCCGCGGATATTATGTGAGACTCTCATTCTATTCATCATCGATGAGTGATGAGTTGCACGAACATCTTTTAAACCCTCATCAACTCGATGGAGTGATCTGTCTGAATGAAGAGGTAACAGATCTCACGGTTGAAACCCTTGCTGATAAAGATATTCCCATTGTACTGGTAGGCCACAATCCCAAACACCCGGATATATCATCGGTGGATGTGGATAATTACGACGGAGCTTATACTGCTACCAAACACTTGATTGACTTGGGCCACAAGCAGATAGGTGGAATTTTTGGTGACCAGAATGTGGAGGAAACAGAACATCGTATCCGCGCATATCGTGAGGCGTTGAAAGATCACGGCCTGGATGTTCGTGGTGATTATATTTCTGTTGGCAGTTATACACAACAGGACGGGTACAACACGCTGAACTTATGGACAGAGAATCACAAGCAGATGACGGCCGTATTTTGTGCAAGTGATACCATCGCAATGGGCGGAATGCTGGCTCTTCATGAAAAGGGAGTTTCCGTTCCCGGGCAGTTTTCTGTCGTCGGTTTTGACGGTCTGCCTATTTCGCGTTATATGATTCCACCGCTTACCACGATCGAGCAGCCCACCTACGGAAAGGGCGAACGGGCCGCTCAGTTACTAATCGACAAAATCAAAAATTTAGATGAGAAAGTGATCCAGGAAAACCTGAAGCCGAAACTTGTTATTCGAAAAAGCAGTGGCCCGGCTCCTGTTAAAGCAAGCTGATCACACTCATCGGACCCTCATCATTTATTTTTCCTTTTAAAGTTCTCGATATACTCCTCAGTAAATTTTGAGAGCACCAGCTTCCCGCTGATTTCGGCACGCTGTTCCAGTGTAGATTCCCAGTGGCCGGTTCCCTGCCAAAAAATTTCTTTCATGTGAGAGAGTGCGTCGGGGTTGCTGGAGGCGAGATCGGAGGCCAGTTTTTTTATTTCAGCGTCCAGCTCAGCAACCGAATCTGTCACTTTACTGAACAGTCCACTGGAGAGCGCCCAGCCCGAATCGTACCAGCTTCGTGCATCCAGGCCCAGTGTTGAAAAAGAGGAAACTCCCAGTTTGCGATTCAGTGCAGGCCCTACCACAAACGGACCAATCCCCAGTGAAAGCTCACTCAGCTTGATGGATGAACTCCTCAGCGCAATGGCAAAATCTGAGACAGCAATAATCCCGATTCCGCCGCCCACTGTTTTACCGTGCACCCGGCACAAAATCATTTTTCGGCAGGTGCGCATCGCGTTGAATACGTTGGCAAAACCCATGAAAAACTCTTTTCCTTCATCCAGGTTCGAAATGGCTGTTAACTCATCGAATGAAGCCCCAGCACAAAACGCGCCGTCACCTGCACTGCGAATCACGATTACCTGATTATCATCATCCTTACCTGCTTGCTCAATGGTGTCTGCCAGTTTTTTCAGCAGAGACCCTGGCAGTGAGTTCCCTTTGGGATGAAAGAATTCGATTGTTCCAATGTTGTTTTTTGAAGAATAGCTTACTGTACCGTTCTCATTTTTAGTCATGGCAGTCAAATTTCATGGTAGATTTTTGATGAAAAAGGTTTCCCTCAAAAATGCATGCTTGTTTTCAGCATACATCGTTTCAACAATACTGTTTATTTTAAAGGAGTTCAATGTGTGAGCAATCTTTTCACCTCTTCTGTTGAATGAACGGGAGCTTTACACTCAAAATTTCGGCAAATATAAACAGCGAGTTTTTCGTGAACCGGATAGGGTTTTACAAAGGGTGCAATAGTGTTGATTTCATCACTCCACTCCTCTGTTTTCAGGAGAATCACCGATCCCTGCGGCAACCTTTTCCGGCAAATTTTCACAGCTTCATTCACTTCGGGTGTACGTTTTTTTGCTGTGATCACTGCTTCTGCTGTTTCGATCTGATGGAGTTCGTATGCATGGACCGTGTGAGTGTAGCCCGCCGGAGCATCATCAATTTGCTGAGAAAACGCCCTGAAGATGGAAGCTGCTTTTTCTTCGAGCCGATGATCGCCCGTCAGCCTGGCAAGGCGCAGCCCGTTATGAGCGGCCACTGAGTTGGAGGAGGGCATCGCCCCGTCATAAATCTCTTTCTGCCGGCCAAGGAGCTCTTCTGCTCCGCTTTCCGTAAAAAAGTAGCCGCCAAACTCATCATCGAAAAAATCCCGGTCAAAAGTTTGTTGAATCTCAACCGCCCGATTCAGATACCCAGGATCAAACGTGGCACTGTAAAGTTCAATCAATCCCCAAACGGTAAATACGTAATCATCTGCCATACCGTCAATTTCTGCTTCACCCTCTTTCAGGCGGTGCAGTAGCTTGCTATTTTTGAGGCAGTTCGACTCAATGATCTCCCACGCTTTTTCGGCCCGTTTGATGAGGCCGGGTTCTCCAAGAATAATGCCGGCTCGTGCAAGCGCTGCGATCATCAGGCCGTTCCAGTCGGTCAGAATTTTGTCATCCAGCAGGGGACGCTCCCGTTTTTCCCGCTCTTTTTTGAGTGTTGAGAAAATGCGCTCAACACGTGAAGCCAGTTCGTTCACATTCATTCCGCGCTTTGCTGCCTCACTATCCAGGGGTTGTTTCAGGTGCGGAATATTTGCACCTGTTTTCTGCCCTGTGGCCTCATCGCGGAAATTTCCGTCCGCTTCAAAATGGAACAGATCTGTAAAAAGCCGGGCATCCTCTTCATTCAGCACCTGGCTGATTTCATCTGTCTTCCACACATAAAACTTGCCCTCTTCCCCTTCGCTGTCGGCATCCTCGGCAGAATAGAAGGCACCTTCAGGTGAGGTAAGGCAGTCGTCCAGGTAAGCTGTGATTTCGAGAGCGGTTTGACTGAAGAGCGGCTCCTGTGTGAGCTGCCACCCTTCGGCATACGCAAGCAGCAGAGTGGCCTGGTCGTAAAGCATTTTTTCAAAATGGGGCAGAAACCAGCGATGATCTGTGGAATATCGGTGAAAGCCAAAACCCACATGATCCCAAAGGCCACCGAGGCGCATTTTTTCGAGGGTAAGCCTGATCATTTCCAGGTCCTTTTCGTTTCCGGAGGAACGGTAGCGGCTCATCAGAAAGAGGAGATTGTGCGGAGAAGGGAATTTCGGGGCTGAACCGAACCCGCCCTCGGAGGCGTCAAACCGCTCAAAAAGCGACTGTCTCGCCTGGCCGGCCACTCCGGAAGAGAGTGGCTCACTGCCTTTTCCCAGGTCGAGGGTTTTGGAAAATCCTTCTTTTATTTGCCGGACCGATTTTTGAATATTTTCCCGGTCGTTCTCCCAGGCATTTTTGATGGCGGGAACAAATTCCATCATCCCGATACGATTGGGCCGCGAATGCCTGGGAAGATAGGTAGCGGCATAAAACGGTTCTTTCTCCGGCGTCATCACGATGGTGAGCGGCCATCCGCCCTGGCCGGTGATCATCTGGCAGACGGTCATGTAGGTGTGGTCGATATCGGGCCGCTCTTCCCGGTCCACCTTGATGTTCACAAACACATCATTCATCCGCCCGGCAACCTCTTCATCCTCAAAACTCTCATGCTCCATCACATGGCACCAGTGGCAGGTGGCATATCCGATCGACAGAAACACCGGCTTGTCTTCCCGTTTGGCTTTTTCAAACGCTTCCACACCCCAAGGGTACCAGTCCACCGGATTGTTTTTGTGCTGAAGAAGATAGGGGCTTTTTTCTTTTGCGAGGCGGTTCATAAATCAGGGGGTTGATTTGGATGATTCAATATGAACGGATAAGATACGGTAAAATGGAAGGAGCATAAAGTTTGAAGCATGTTCACTGCCTGTATATTCAAATAAACGATTTGAGGTTGAGAAGTGAAAATTGTGATTTTTTTGATGGATTTTGATTTTCTATGATGGTTTACCCTTAATCACAGTCAATCACACAATCAGCGGAAATCACAGTTCAGACGTTTTAAGGTTATTGTTTTTTTCAATTTTGCTCTTTCCAATGATAGGTTTTATTAATCAAGAGTTGTAATAATACCACCCCTGATAACCTGTCAATCATATAACATAAACTTTGATAAATGTAGCAACAGTGGCCATAAGGTTAAACATATTGTACAGGATTGGAAGCCAGCTTATTCAGTTTTAGTTTTTACATAAAATGGCTCTCCGGAATAACGATCGATTCTATGGTACACGAAAATAACTGCCATTTTTCTTTTTTTCATAAAGTGAAAAATTCTCAATTTTACATAAACCGGGTAGTTCAATTTCGGTTTTTTAAAGGAGAGAGAATAGGTAAGTGGGTGGATAAGTTTAAAACCCACCAGAGAGTTACTTATTAAAAGATTACTGACAAAAAAAGAGAGAACAAGTTATGTTAAAACTATCCAAGTATAAGCCATACTACGAAAAGGCTGCGGGCATATTATTAATTCTTCTATTCTCAATAGG
>SLGL01000305.1 GCA_007123785.1 Balneolaceae bacterium | reverse complement strand
AAAATTAGAAAGGGTGCTTATGTAACTTTGAGGATCCTCTATTTAAATGAAATTTTTTCACCCGTGATCAAAATTTGTGGTACATTGATGGGTACAGCTTCATGAAAAACGGTCATCAGGATATATATAAACAATTTATACATCCACTCATAATCGATTGGTACCTGTCGAGGGTCAATAATACCATTCAATCAAACTGTGCTGATTTGCTTTCCCTGCAGAAAAAATTCCTGTTTATACATGTTCCGAAAACCGGGGGCAACAGCATTCAGGAGGTACTGAAAGGCTATTCTGAAGATGAGATTATTACACCTGCCCTCCATCAAGACGGTATTGAACGGTTTGAAGTGTATAATAAAAAGTATCAGCTTAATAAGCATGCTGCACTGGATGACTATAAATCGGCACTTGATCGAAAAACATACCGGTCACTTTTTAAGTTTTCGGTCATTCGAAACCCATGGGATCGGATGATTTCATTCTATTTTTCTCCTCATCGTGGTGTAACGGAGTGGGATCGGGGGCAGTTTTTAGAACTGGTTCAGAATCTGCCCCCATGCAGAAAATATATTTGTGAAACATCCATAGCAGAAAAAGTTGCAAAGAGAGTGGGATTTGACAGTTTTATTCCCCGGAAAAAACTCGACTCCGACCTGGATTATTTGATCCGATTTGAACACCTGGAAGATGATTTTAAAATTGTTTGCCGAAAGATCGGCATTCCCTACAGTCCACTTGCCCAAAGAAACAGGTCAGGAAGGCGGCACTATTCGGAATATTACGATGATGAGCTTCGCGAAGGAGTGCAAAGAAGATTTTCAGATGAGATACGTTTTGGTGGATACACTTTTTGAGCTGCCCTGTGGTCTGTACCGCAGGTTCTTTCAACTTTTAAAACGTATGGACAGTTTTTCCGCACCTGAATAAGATGCAAACTGCAGGAATTAAAGAAATTCCTTATCTTAATAAGCTTTAATTGATTCTCAAATGATTAGTTTTTAACGGAAATAATGCCAACCTGGACATTACATACCGAATTTACATTTGATGCCGCTCATTTTATTGAGGGATACGATGGCAAGTGTGCCCGTATGCACGGACACACCTATAAAGTCCATATTTCGGCTAAATCTCATAAACTTAATCCTTCAAAATATCTTGAAACACCCGATATGGTATGCGACTTCAATGAACTGAAATGGTCAGGAAGCGACGGACAAAAGGGAGGATTGGATCATACAGTGCTAAACGAATCAATTCCGGTTGCCACCACAGCCGAGCGTATTGCTGAGTATATCCACAAGGAAACCAAATCACGCATTCCGGAGGAAATTGACCTTACGGTTACGGTTTGGGAAACCCCCACAAGCTGGGTTGAATACACCGACAAAGATGTTTAAGATGAAAAAGAAAATCACAGAAAAAAAGGCCGTGAACCGGCTTGATCACGCAGAATATCCGCTGATGGAGGATTTTTACACCATCCAGGGAGAAGGTGCGCATACTGGCAAGCCGGCCTACTTTATTCGCCTGGCGGGGTGTGATGTAAAATGCTGGTGGTGTGATGTGAAGGATAGCTGGGACGAATCGAAACATCCCAAAGCTTCTGTCGGTGAGATTGTTAAACGGGCCGATGAGAGCGGGGCTGAATTTACTGTGATTACCGGTGGGGAACCGCTGCTTCACGACCTTGAAGCACTCACCATTCGCTTGAAACAGAAAGGCCTGGATGTTCATATAGAAACAAGCGGTTCATCGCCTCTGTCCGGCCACCTCGACTGGATAACTCTTTCGCCTAAACGATTCAAAAAACCACTGGATGAGGTTTTTCCTTATGTGGACGAACTGAAAGTGGTGGTGCTCAAAAATAAAGATATCGATTGGGCCGAGGAGAACGCAGAAAAATGCCCGGATTCAGTAAAATTACTCCTTCAGCCCGAATGGGACACCCCTTCATCCATCCCGCTGATTGTGGATTATGTTAAAAAGAATCCAAAGTGGGGAATCAGTTTACAAACACACAAATTTATCAACGTTCCGTAAAAGGCCTGAGTGAAGAAAACCAATCGAATGAGTTATAAAGAATCTTCTGTTTTGATTACAGGAGCCAGCCAGGGAATTGGCCGCAGTATTGCCATCACGTTTGCTGCAATGACCCGCAGACCGCTGCTCTTACTGGCCCGCAATAAAAAAAATCTGGAACAAACAAAATTACTCAGTCAGGAGGCTGGTGCCGAACAGGTGGGATTGCTGGTGTGCGATGCTACCTCAGAGGAGGCCGTTAGCCGTTTGCGTATACCAGCGGGATTCCCGGAGCCGGGTATTCTAATCAACAATGCGGGGAGTTATCTCTACAAAACACTGTTGGAAACTACAGAAGAAGAGTTTCGTAATCAGATGAATGTGAACCTGTTTGCAGCGGTAAACATTGTGAAACGATTTCTGCCCGGATTATTAAAGATGGATCGTGCAAAAATTATCAACATGTCATCGGTGGGAGCACTCAGAGGGCTGGCCGACAGCGGTGCTTACTCCGCATCCAAACACGCACTTCTTGGTTATACTCGTTCCCTGCGTGATGAACTGAAAAAAACTGATATCGGAGTTACAGCAATTAACCTGGGTCAAACCCATTCATCATCATGGGATGAATCTGATATGAGTCCTGAGAAGCTGATAAATCCAACGGATGTGGCCTCATTAATTGTTACTATGAGCGAATTCTCAGCCCGGACTGTTATTGAGGAAGTGACCCTTCAGCCTCAGCACGGCCGTGTTTCGGCAATATGACGGGCATTCAGATCAAGCGGCTCTATCTCAGCTCTCTGTTTGGTATTCATTATTATTTAATGGTTCAAAGTTCTTTACCACCATTCATTTCTCCGATCTTTTTACGATATTCGAAATGAAGTTATTTCAGAAACAATTGGAGGTTTTGTGAAAGAGTTCATCAAAATTGCATCAGGACAGGGTTTTTGGGGTGATCTGCCCAATGCTCCCATCAATCAGGTAAAAAAGGGAAAGATAGATTACCTGGTGATGGATTATCTTGCCGAAGTAACGATGTCGATTATGCAGAAACAGAGGATGCGTAACGAAAAGTATGGTTACGCCCGCGATTTTGTGGATGTTATTGAGGCAGTGCTTGGGGAGATCAAACATGACAGGGTGAAGGTGATTTCGAATGCAGGGGGAGTGAATCCGATAGCCTGCAAGGATGCTATCCTGAGTGTGGCTCAAAAAGCCGGATATAGTGGCATCACCGTGGCCGTGGTAGATGGAGATAATATTCTTCCTGATCTTGACAGCTTAATTACGGAAGGCCATCTGCTTAAAAATATGGAAACCGGCGATCCAATTGAGACAGTGAAAAAGGATCTACTCAGCGCTAATGTCTATTTCGGGAGCAGGCCGGTAGTGGAAGCACTGGAAAAAGGAGCGGATATTATTATCACAGGAAGGGTAACTGATACCGGGCTTACCCTTGCACCGATGATTTATGAATTTGAGTGGGACTTTGAGAATTACGACCAGATGGCGGCGGGCACGATCGCCGGTCATATTATTGAGTGCGGAGGCCAGGTCTCGGGAGGCAATTTTACCGATTGGAAAATGGTTAACAATTTGGCAGATATTGGTTTTCCAATTATAGAGGCATATCCCGACGGAAGCTTTTATGTGACCAAACACGAAGGCACTGGCGGCCTGGTTTCGGAGATGACAGTAAAAGAGCAGCTTTTATACGAAATCGGGAATCCCTCTGAGTACATTACCCCAGATTGTATTGCCGATTTTACAACCGTTCAGCTCAAACAGGAAAAGAAAAACCGGGTGAAAGTTTGGGGGATTAAAGGCCGGCCCGAAACCCCCACATATAAAATTTCAGCCAGTTATATCGATGGATTTAAACTCTCATCGACCCTGGTTTATTGTTGGCCTGATGCCCTTGAAAAAGCGAAAACTGCCGGAGATATACTCCTCAGGCGGGCAGAAAAGCTGGGTATCAATTTTAGGGATGCTAACATTGAATTTGTAGGGGTTAACGCCTGCAATGAAGATCCCGCCGAACTGAAAAAAGACCGGGCCGATCTGAATGAAGTCCAGATGCGATTTTCCGTTCACGGTGATTCAAAAGAGGATCTGGACCGATTCGGAAAAGAGATCGCTCCCCTCATTTTAACCGGACCCAGTGGTGTCACAGGTTTTGCCGGAGGGCGACCTAAAGCCAGCGAAGTGGTGGCATACTGGCCTGCACTTCTTGACAAGAATGCGGCTGTGCCTAAAGTGCATTTGTACAGGCTTTAATGCCTTTACAAGCATTCACTGTTCTAAAAAAATTCAGGAAGTAGAGCGAATAGTTCATTAACTTCAGAGCGTTGCAAGAATCAATCAGCTAACTAAAGAAATTTTTATTAATAAAGATGGTCATTGGCATTATTGGAGCGGGAATCTCCGGATTAACTGCGGGAAGGCTCCTGGCAAAAGCGGGACATGAAGTTACAATCTTTGAAAAGAGCAGGGGTTACGGCGGACGTATGGCTACACGTTATGCCGGGAAAGATTTAAATGAAAAACTTGACCACGGACTTGCTTATTTCAAAGCCGAATCAGAAGAGTTCAAAGAATTTACTGCTGAGCTGCTTGAGAAAAATCTGATCCGGGTCTGGGGAAGGAATTTTTCCGGCTACGACGGTGAAAATTTATTGAACCGCTATCCAAATGAATCAAACTCTACTGTCTTTACATCTGTTAACGGGATGAATGCGATAGGAAAGTACTTGGGTCGCTGGGTGGATGTACGCACCAATACCCGAGTTGGGGGGCTGACCTATTTTGGAACAAACCGCTCCCGTAAACGCTCGTGGATGATCAACTTAACCAGCAGTGAAGCCGTGGGTGTAGATGCTGTGATTCTTGCAATGCCGGCTCCTCAGGCTTACGGAATTTTAAACACCACTATTGATGAAATAAATACACTGAAGATTGTCCGGAAGATTGATGAAGTTCACTATCGCCCGGCATTTTCACTGATGGCAGGATATGGTGATGCCCCATCCCCGAATTGGGAAGGAATTGTTTGTGTGAACAGTATCCTCGATTTTATATCAAATGAAAGGTCGAAACGGAATGAGACTGGTGAAACGTCTTTTGTTATACAGGCTAATGAAACGTTTACCCGAAAACACCAAAACAGTGACCGCGAAACGGTGATCCGTGAAATGCTGGGTGAATTCACCAGGATAGCAGGAGGATTTGTTTCAGCTCCGGAGTGGCAGCAACTCCATTTTTGGCGCTACAGCCGGGCAAAAAAAGTCATTGGAGATCATTACTACTTTGAGTTGGAAGATGAAGACGCTCCACTTGCCCTGATCGGCGATTATTATCAAGGAAACACCATTGACAATGCATACAGTTCAGGGTACCGGCTTGCCAAAGACTGGCTGAAAAAATTCGATAAATGAGATGAACGGATAAAATGGTCTTTCAGATGTAAAACAGAGCAGGACGAAATGTAAAAACACGAACTGAAAAATCGTGCAGATTAATACTGATGATTTTACGTTAAATCATCAGATTATCATAAAATGTTATCAAACCATAAATGAATGGAAATATCCGTTTAATGGTTAATAAATCATATTCTAAGCGCTTCTCACTTCATCCATTGATGTGGATTCCATAAAAGAGTTAAATAAGTATTTACGAAAATACAAAGGGATCATCCTTCTGGGGGCATTGTTTCTGACAGGAGCCAACTTCTTTTTGATATGGATACCTGTTTTAATTCGCGATACGATGGACCAGGTTGAGAATCTCGGGGAGCAGTACCAGGGAGAATTCGATTCACTTTTCAATATTTTGTTCCATAGTGAGGCCGGTGCCATTCTCGCCTGGAACTCATTTCTGCTTATCGGTACGGTCGTGCTTTACGGGGTGCTGCTGTTTGCTACCCGGCAGACGCTGATCGTTAGTTCTCGTAAAATTGAGTTCGATATCCGGAACAAAATTATGGATAAGCTGTTCCGTCTTCCGCAGCGTTATTTTGCAGAAAACCGGACAGGGGAAATTTATGTACGTGCTACCGAAGATGTTGCCCGTGTGCGGGAGTATTTTGGGCCGGTGTTGATGTATACTGTGAACACGTTCACAAGAGCAGGTTTTATTATTACGATGATGCTAATCGTAAACCCGGAACTCACCTTCTGGGCACTGCTGCCACTTCCGTTCCTCTCAGGATTTGCTTATTGGGTCAGCGGTTACATTAATAAATATCAGCTAATTATCCAGGAACAGTATTCCAGGATTGCAGGCAGGGCACAGGAAACATTTAGCAGTATCCGCCTGATCAAAGCTTATAACCGCACCGATTACGAGCAGAAAAGATTCGAGAAAGAAAGTGACGAATACCGGAATAAAAAGCTCAGATTAGACCTCGTTGAATCTCTTTTTCATCCCACTCTGAATCTGTTGATCGGTATATCGGTAGTTATTGTTGTTTGGCGTGGTGGGATTATGGTTATTGACGGACTGATTACGGTTGGAAACATTGCCGAGTTTGTAATATATGTCGCTTATCTTACCTGGCCGGTCGCATCTCTGGGCTATACGGTAAACACACTTCAAAAATCACTGGCTTCCTGGGAAAGGATTCATTCGATGCTCAACGAACCGCTGGAAATTGAAGACAAAGACCCTGAAGTTTCCGGCCTGCCTCATATTGTAGGAGATATCGAGTTCAGAAATGTGAGCTTTAAATATCCCGGCTCGGATGAATATGCATTAAAAAATGTAAGTTTTAAAGTTAAGGCAGGGAGTAACATTGCATTTGTAGGGCGAACCGGATCGGGTAAAACCACACTGGTGAATCTGATACCCCGGCTTTTTGATTCAACAGAAGGGGAAGTGCTGGTTGACGGGAAAAATATAAAAGACTGGAATCTGACTCATCTGAGGAGATCGATAGGCTATGTTCCCCAGGAAACATTTTTGTTTTCAACCACGATTAAAGAGAACATCGCCTTTGGGCGAGAGACACCTTCCATGGAAGAGATTAAAGAAGCTGCAGAAAATGCCCAGGTTTTAGAGAATATTTTGGATTTTGAGAAAAAATTTGAGACACTTGTGGGTGAAAGAGGTATTACTCTCTCAGGTGGACAAAAACAACGAACAGCCATTGCCAGGGCGATGATAAAAGAGCCCTCAATCGTTATTTTCGATGATTCTTTAAGTGCGGTTGATACAAAAACAGAAGATGCCATTTTAGAACATTTACGTGTAAAGCTGGCACATAAAACCGCAATCATGATTTCACACAGAATTTCTACGGTTAAGAACGCCGATACAATTTTTTATCTTGAAAATGGTTCCATAGTAGAGGCAGGAACTCATAACGAATTAATCGAAGGAAAAGGACGTTACACCGACATGTATCGTAAACAATTACTCGAACAAGAATTGGCTCAAATATAAAAACAAAAACACGGGGACCTTTTGTTTGAACGGCAAAAGCCCATAAAAACACAACCGGGAGAAAACAATGATTATTGTACCCTTGGGTGTTGCATCTGCAACGCCAACAGCAGTCAGACATTTGCCATCCGTTGCACTTTGGCGGGAAGGTGATGTTCACCTTTTCGATTGCGGTGAAAATGCTCAAATGCGGATGTTACAGGCAGGCTTAAAACGCTCTAAGATCGAAAATATCTTCATCAGCCATTTTGATGTTGATCATTTTTCAGGCTTGATAGGACTTCTTTCAACTCTTCAATTACAAAGACGGGAGAAAGAACTAACAATCGTGGGACCGAAAGGAATTAAAAAATTCGTTGAATGGAATCTTAATTTCGCGAATATTGATCTGAATTTCGACCTTACATTTGTTGAAGTTAAAGAAGATTTTGAGTCTCAAAAGGTGGTGGATGAAGAAGAATATTATGTGGAAGCGCGTCCGCTGAACCATACTTCATTTTGTATGGGTTTCCGTTTCCAGGAAAAAGATAAACCGGGTAAAGTAGATGCCGAAAAAGCTAAATCGCTTGGTATTACCGAAGATGAACAGTTTAAAGCCCTTAAAGCCGGTGAAGATCTTGAGCTGGAAGATGGCACCATCGTAAAATCGTATGATATTGTGGGACACCCCCGTCCCGGCGACAGTTTTGCCTACATTACGGATACAAAGTATTGTCCCAATGCAGTAAAACTGGCAATGAACACCAATATCCTGTATCACGAAGCTACATTCAGTGAGTCTTTGGCCGAGAAAGCTGCCGAAACAGGGCACTCCACATCGGGCGATGCAGCGCGGGTTGCCAACGAAGCACAGACAAAACTTCTGGTTATTGGACATTTTTCTGCGCGATACACCAACCCGTTTGTGTTACTGCGGGAGGCAAGGGCCAAGTTTTTCCCTGCATGGCTTGCTACGGAACTTCGGCCAATATATACCAATCCGTCGCAGGAAAAAGGCATAGTGCAGCAGAAAGTGTTTATCAAAGAGGTGGATGACAAGAAGTCTTCTTCTTCGAATAAGCCGAAACGAAGGAAATCCGATAAGAGCAGTGGTAAACGCTTCAGAAAAAGAAAGAGTTCTCCTGAACGTAGAAGCCGAAGCCGTGATGATTCTGGTGAACGCAGAAGAAAACGGCCTGAACGAAGAAACAGTGACAACGATGACAACAGAGGAAGTTCAAGGGCTCCAAAGCATATTACCCCAAGAACTCCTTTCGATAACTTCGACCGTTTTTAAAACCGGCCGGATTAAACGAAGGATCAGTTGAGTCAACAAAAAAAAACTGAAGCCGCCGATTCTGTACTGATTCGGCGGCTTTATTACTTCTTTAAACCTTATCGCTGGTGGGCGGTATTTGCCATTGTACTTACCCTCGCTGCTGCTTTCCTCGGAACAGTAAGACCCAAGCTCACACAGGTGGCTGTGGACGATTACATTGCCATTGGTGATGTTGACGGGCTTATCTGGATTATTTTCCTGCTTGTCTTTGCACTGCTCGGTGAGTTTGTAATACTGATTCTGAATACCTACATCACGCGGTGGTTTGGTCAGGGGGTGCTCTATAGCCTGCGAAATTCAGTTTTTGAAAAAATACAGTCTCTTCACGTCCAGTTTTTTGATAAAAATCCCATCGGGCGGCTCATCACGAGAACCACAAGTGATATTGAAGCATTGAGTGAGCTGCTGTCTGATGGTATTGTTAATATGATCGGCGATCTGTTCAGGATATTTT
>SLGL01000463.1 GCA_007123785.1 Balneolaceae bacterium | reverse complement strand
TTTTTATAATTTGTAAGAACGTAGACAGTTTTTACTAATATCAAATTAACAGTAAAATGACGGGGGAGTCATCAGGCGAGTCGATCTGAGATCATCCCAATCATCTTACAGGGTTCATTTTTCATAAAATTCGTCAGATGACTTTCTGAACTTTAGCCGATTTTTTAAGCTTGACATGACACTAGTACAGACATTATGCTGTGTACATTCCTTTAATTAAAGAAAATCAAAAAATCTATGAAAACGGATAAAGGCCATTCCTCACAAAATCCATTGATCTACATTGTAGCAGGTTTTATCATTGTATTGCTTATCGGGGCCATTGCTGCCGTATTGATTCTTGGCACCGATAACGGAGATGAAACGATTCCCGAACAGGCACCACCTGTCGAAAACAGCGCACTAATCGAATCGGTATATGATTAAAGTTTTTTGATGCAAACCGGGTTCTCTGTTATCTTTATCGATTGTTTGCAGATGTTGCGCGGGCAGAAAAAAATCATTTTCAGTCCATTAATTTTATCCAGATAAAAACTATAAAAAAATATTGAAAATAAATATTTACAACTTTCAATAAGTGGACTTCAAGAATGAAGTTTCGGAAGAAACCCGTCCCGAAGCGTCGGGATTTCCTTGTCACAAATGGCGATAAGAATGAAATAATGCAGCCTTCTTGAAGAAAAAACATTGCGTGTTATCCCGTCTTTTGAAACGTTGACATCACTGCGGAACCTAAAACTGTTTGCTTTAACAATTTTCACTCTTATGTATAGAAAGCTTTTTAGTGGTATACTTTTACTTTCGGGACTGACTTTTTTACTCTTCTCATGCAGCCCGGAAGAGCGGGAAACAGATGTTTCATCATCCGAATACCAGCAGGCTGTGGCCGATTTTTATATGAGCCTTGGGGCCAGTCAGACAGATGAAGCCCGTTTTGCATTTAATAAAATGAATGATGTAGCACAGGCCTTTCCCGAAGAGACCGCAGCCTGGGCCAATTTGGCCGTCTACGCTATGAGGCAGGGTAATTTTGACCTGGCTGAAGACCGTATCGGCCGTGCGCTGGAACTGAGTCCCGATCATGAAGAGGTACTTTTTCTCGCTGCACTCATCGAAAGCCGCCGCGGTAATGTGTCGGAAGCGATTGGTTACCTGAGGCAGGCAGCCAATGCAGCCCCGGATAACCTCAAGGTACAGTATACCCTTGTTCAGGAGCTCGAACGCGAAGATGATATTACCAACGCCGATGAAATTCGCCAAACGCTTGAAAATCTTCACCGGCAGATTTCCGAGAACCAGGTGGTACTGGCCGAACTGCTTCGGGTTGGAGTGAAGGAACAAGACGCTGAGTTTACCGAAAGGTATTTCGAAAAACTGGCTGAACACGCCGATATGTGGGGAGAAGAAACCCGCGAACAGTTCAGCGTGGTGCAGCAACTGTTGCAGGAAGAAAACTTTTCCGAGCTATCCCTGGAGCTCTCTTTTTTACGAAGCGGACTTGAAACACACTCCCAATTTCAGGATGATCTGCTGCAGGTACAGCTTCCGCCAACCGATGTCGGTTTTTTAATCAACCGGTTCATCAACCTTCCACAGCCAGAAGTAAAAGTAGCTGCCCCCGATCTGAAGATGCAGCTTGAGCAGCGGCCGATGGATCTGCCCGAAGTCACAGCAAGCTGGCTGAAAGGAGTAACACTACTGGAAGAAGCACCGCCCTTTCCGGTTGCTATTACCAATGGTGAGGTGGTGATTGACAATGAAGTCCGGCTCAGATTTCCCGGTGATACGGAGGCACTGCTTCCGGTTCCTGCTGTTACTGAAATCGATTATAACTACAATTTCATGAACGACCTGGCAATGGCCGGGAGCGATGGTTTCAGGCTCTACCGTTTGAACGATGATGAAACTACGTTTGATGATGTAACTCCCGAAACCGGTATATCAAACCAGGCGATCAACCGGCACTATTACGGACTCTGGGCCTTTGATGTAGAGATGGATGGCGATCTCGATATACTGCTCGCCCCTCAGAGCGGGGCACCAATGATACTTCGAAACAATGGCGACGGAAGTTTTGCCGAAGCTGAACCGTTTGGGGAACTTGAAGATGTCAGAAATTTCCTCTGGGCAGATCTGACCGGAGACGGCGCGCCCGAAGCCACTTTTTTAACGGCAGACGGACGAATCAAAACGTTTAAAAACCTTCGCGGCGGCCGGTTTGATGAAGGCCACCTGCTGCAAGAGGGTACTGCTGCCATCGCTGTGGCCGACATCAATGCGGATGGACAGTTTAATATTCTCTCCGCTTCTGCAGATGGTACCATTTCAAAACACAGCTTTTCTATCCGCAATCAAAACTGGGAGCAAGAACTCCTTATTGATGACTGGAATACGCAGCTCCAGCCAGGCCAAACCAACTTTTTTGTTGCCGATCTGGATAACAACGGTGCATTCGATTTGATTCTCTCCACAGCCGATGAAACCGTAATATGGCTGGGCGATGAAAACCGTAATCCCGTGCGCCTGGACAAAGAGCTGCCCGGCGGCATTGTAAACATTTTTGATGTGGATGGGAACGAACGCCTCGATCTGCTTGGTGTGGATGAAGGCCTCACTCCGTTCCACCTGAAAAATGAAGGCACCCGAAACTATTTTGCCTACTCAATTCGCGCGCGTGCTTCGGGTGATATCGGCGATCAGCGGATCAACTCTTTCGGAATAGGAGGGGAGATGGAGGTTCGGTCCGGATTGCTTTTCCAGAAACAGCTCATCTCATCGCCATTGGTTCATTTCGGGCTGGGTGAATATGAAGAAGCCCAGATGCTCCGGATTATCTGGCCGAACGGATCGGTTCAGGCCGAGTTTGCTGAACTGGGAATGGGGGCCACCATTTTTAATGAACAGATTCTGAAAGGCTCCTGCCCGTGGCTATTCACAAACGACGGTGAAGAAATTCATTTCATCACCGATGCACTCTGGCGTTCGCCGCTCGGACTTCGGATCAACGCTCAGGAAACGGCTGGAGTGATTCAAACCTACGACCGCGTACGGATTCCCGGCCATCAGCTCAACCCGGTGGACGGCCTCTATGATGTGAGAATTACCGCAGAGCTTTGGGAAACGCACTTTTTTGATTACGTGGGACTCGTAGCCGTTGATCATCCTGAAGACACCGAAATCTTTGTGGATGAACGTTTTGTATTTCCCGCACCGGATCTGTCAACCCGGATCATGACCACGCCACGTCCGGTTGCAGCCGTTCGGGATCAGCAGGGGAATGATTTGACGGACACCGTATCGCAAATGAACAAGCAGTACATCAAACCGTTTCAAAAAACCACCTACCAGGGGCTGGTGGAAGAGCACTCCATCGAAATTGAGTTGAATGAAAATAAAGGTGATTCGGGCGAATGGCTGATCCTTTCGGGCTGGCTGAGGCCGACAGACAGCTCCATCAACCTTGCTCTGAGCCAGGGCACACACGAGCCTCCGCGAGGTTTACAGGTTGAGGTGTCGGATGGAACTGGTGGATGGGAAATGTTGCACGAAGATTACGGTATCCCGGCAGGAAAACTCAAAAGCATTCTGATTGACCTGGAGGATGCATTTGACGATCAGCAAAATCGTATGGTCCGTCTGACCACGACTTCGGAAATTTACTGGGATGGAATTTTTCAGGCGGAAAAACTTGACAAAGAGCTCTTTACAGAAACCAAACTGGAACCGGTGAAACAGGAGCTTCACTATCGCGGATTTTCCGAATGGAACCGCGCTGATGAGGTATCACCTAAATTACCGACATATAGTGAAATTTCGAGCACCGCTCAGCGATGGCGGGATCTTGAAGGGTTTCATACCCGTTTTGGGGATGTGAGAGAACTTCTGGAAGAGATCGACGACCGCTATGTGATTATGAATGCTGGTGATGAGCTTCTTCTGCGATACCAGCCGCTGGATGAACCCGCCGAAGGATACACCCGAAGTTATATTTTTGTATCGGACGGCTGGGTGAAAGATGGCGACTATAACACCGAAGCATCCGCTACCGTATTGCCGCTGCCATATCACGGGCAGGCCGATTATGAATATCAAAGTGATGGCACACTATTTAATGACCCGGTCTATCAGCAGCACGCTGAGGATTGGATGAACTATCACACACGCTACATTACACCTCATGTGTTCCGATCTGCATTACTTTTTGATGAATAACTGCCTGCATTGAAAATCAGTGCATCATCAGATTTATGCGAAGTTCTGAACTGCTATCGTTATATTTTGCAGATAGAGTGGATGTGAAAATCTTGAAAATCAGATGATTTATTACTCCGGGTAGTTCTTGGTTGCCAATTTTTAATAAACCGGAAGTTCTCATGAAAAAGGAAACCATCAATAAAATTGTTGTTACACTCATATTTCTGATGCTTGTATCGGTTCCGTTCGGAATGAAGAAGTATGACGAATATGCCAATGCCGGTTTTGTGGGTGCAATGGAAGAAGTGATTGAGCGCTACGGTTTTTTTCTTGAGGATGTTACTTCTCAAATTGGCGTTGATTTTGTTCATGTCCGCGCCTCAGTCGATGAAAAACTCCTCCATATTGAACCCCAGATCTCTTCGATCGGAGCATCGGTTTCCGTGGCAGATTTCAACAACAACGGCCTTCCCGATTTTTACCTGACCAGCAGCGAGTTTGGGACCAAAAATGCTCTCTACATGAATCTGGGTAACGGTGAGTTTGTAGATGTGGCCGAAGAGTTGGGTGTGGCCGATCTCAACATTCCGGGGTTGGGCGCTTCGATGGGATCCATCTGGGGAGATTACAACAACAGCGGATATGAAGACCTGCTCGTGTATCGATGGGGGCGAACCGAACTGTTCCGGAATGATGGGGGAGAGGGCTTCACCAATGTTACAGAAGAAGCGGGACTGCCCGAACATATCAACTCAAACACGGCGGTCTGGCTCGATTATAATAACAACGGCTATCTTGATCTCTTTATCGCCGGATACTATCACGAAGATGTGAATCTGTTTGATCTTGCACACACCCGCATGATGCCCGACAGCTACGAGTATGCCACAAATGGGGGTCTGAATTATCTTTTCGAAAATCAGGGTGACGGTACGTTTGTGGATGTATCCGAAAAAATGGGCCTGCATGAAACCCGGCGGTGGACACTTGCTGCCGCCTCCGCCGATATCAATGATTCCGGCTATCCCGATATCATACTGGCCAATGATTACGGTGTGGATGAAATTTTTATCAATCAGAACGGAGAGCGTTTTTTTAACACCGGCCAGGAAGCGGGACTCGGTTTCGCTCCCAAAAGCGGGATGAGTGTAGCCATTGGTGATATCATGAACCAGGGACGTTATTCTATTTATATAACCAATATTTCCGAAGCCGGCGTTTTGATGCAGGGTAATAATTTATGGGTACCCACCCGCCGTTCATCCGGCGACATTCCGCGCTTTAGAAATCTTGCCGGTAACATGGGTGTGGAGATCGGAGACTGGGGATACGGCGGACAGTTTATTGACCTGAACAACAACGGTAATCTCGATCTGTATGTGGCAAACGGGTACGTTTCCGCCGAACCCGACACCGATTACTGGTACGACTACGCAAGAGTGGTGGGAGGGAACCGTGCTATTATTATCGATGCAAATAACTGGCCTGCGATGGAAGGAAGGACTTTTTCCGGATACCAGACGAATAAAATCTGGCTGAATGACGGAGCCGGCCGGTTCCAGGAAGTGGCACGAAGTGTGGGCGGCGCACTTGATCTCGACAGCCGCTCCATTGCCTACGCCGACCTGTTTGGAAACGGTTCGATGGATTTGATTGTGGCAAATCAGCATCAGCCGGTAATAATTTACAAAAACCACACAAAAGCCGATCACAACTGGGTGGGATTTGATCTGAAGGGTACAAAAAGCAATCGCAGCGCAATCGGGGCTGAGGTCATTCTGCACTGGGATGACAAAATCACCAAAAAACAGGTGAGCGGTGGAGATGCTTTCAGTTCGCAAAGTCAGCGTCCGCTTCATTTCGGGCTGGGTTTGGTTGATCAGGTTGAAAAAGCAGAAGTTCACTGGCCATCCGGAATCATACAAACCATCGAAGGGCCGAAGTTGAACAGGTATCATGTGGTTGAAGAGGCAGAAGATGAAAGCGTGGTCATTTCGACCCAATGATATGCTTTACTGATGCGGGGTGCTGGTTTACATAAGTCATGTTTTATGAATTCGTTGTACGGCTTTAGTATATCTGCAAATTTTTATAGCTCATATATATTTATCATGTTAAATTTTGCTTTTAATGACATGAACCGAATTCTTAAAAAAACTTACATTTTAATTTGAAAGGAATTTATCATTTCCCGCATCCCGCATCCCGCATCCCAACCTGATCCATGAATGAGTTTCATATTCCAAAAAGCTACGTTGCCCCTCTGCTGATTACCGGAATTTTGCTGGCGGCTCATATCTCTTTCGGAATTCTGGATACCTATACAAAACTGGTGTCTGCGATTACGGCAGCTATTACTACAGAATTGTTACTGCATCGGTTTGTGACCGGGAAGTGGAGGAATCTGTCGAGTGCCTATATATCAGGTATTTCTGCAGGAATTTTGGTACGCTCTCCCATGATCTGGCCGTTTGCACTCTGTGCGGCTATTTCCATCGCCTCCAAATATGTATTCCGGTTCCGGGATTCGCACATCTGGAATCCCACAAATTTCGGAATTGTGGTAATGCTGATCATTGCGTCCGACAGCATGGCCGTGCTGAGCATTCAGTGGGGAAACAATATGTGGGCGATGCTCGTGATCTGGCTGGTTGGATTGTTTACTATCTGGAGAGTAAAGAAATTTCATATCTGTGCAACTTATGTCACGTTTTTTCTTCTGTTTGCGTGGGTTCGGAGTGTGTACACGGGGCAGTTGTTTCTTTCTGAAGTTGCACCGTTAACCGGTCCGATGTACCAGCTTTTTGTACTGTTTATGATCACCGACCCGAAAACAACGGTAAGTACGAATAAAGGACAAATGCTGGTTGCCTTTCTGATCGCATTTGTGGAGATGTTCTTCCGGCTTGGTGAAGCGGTGTATGCTCCGTTTTATGCGTTGTTTATAGTAGGGCCCATAGCTTTTATCATTGACAAGCTGATTCGTGAGAAAAAAGAGAGGCAGATTTCCGAAAAATAGGAAGGACAGGAGGTTAACCGCCCGTGTTTCTTCCGGTTAATATCCGTGCCATGTCAGGTATCATTCGTCAGTCCAGGAAAGCACTGGACAGACGAAGTAAATCCGGAATTACAACGAAGCAGGTATAACCACAAATTTGACGATCAAGCCCGGTCCCATCGACTGACGACTGCCTTCCTCCGTCTGTCGAATCTTCAAGGCCCGCCAGCCAAAAATCCGGAATTACCACGAAGCGGGGGTAACCACAAATTTACGAAATTCAATCGGCCCGTGATCTCCCTGAATCTTAACGGGCCCCGGTTCGCTTTCGTTGCTATCCAGTGCGCCACCGGTTATGCCGGGTATGCGTCTGTTGGAAATAACTTCGGTGCCGTTCAGGACCACGGTCACCATCCGTCCGACCAGCGTGATGTCCATAATTTGCCATTCATTGGCGGGCTTCACTGCGTTCACTGATGGAGCGATAAAACCGTAAATGCCTCCTATCAAATTTTTATTTGGTTCCAGGCCGTAATCATCTGTTATCTGCACTTCATAACGGCCGCGAAGATATATACCGCTGTTGCTTCCTTCGGGATAACGGAATTCGATGCGGATTTTAAGGTCATCAAACATTTCTTTTGAAATCAGGTTGCCGCCACGCTGCTCGTTAATCATGTTTCCCTCTTCCATATAAAACTGGTTGTTCTCAGGAATGACCCACTTCGACATATTGTCATCCAGCATATTGATGGGGTTTCCCCAGCGAGGAGCTTCCTCTCGTATAAGTTTCGGTGCACGTTCAGCTGTCCATTCTATCGTTCTGTCATCAATCTCTGTGGTTCCTGTAAGCTGGTCATTTTCGAGGGTGAAGCGGAACTCCAGATCATTTTCGGCGCCTTCCCATTGCGGGGGAATGGTAAATTGAAAATAATTTTCCGATTCATTGTAAACAATCCTGGAAACCGGCCTTGCACTTCCTGATGAACCTACAAAAGATCCTACCAGGGCCGATCGTCCGGATCGTTTGATCTCCAGCCAGGATGGTGCAGAACCGTGATCCTGGGAAGTTGTAATATTCCAGGAGCCAACAATTTGAGCTCTGGGTTGGGTTGATTGCGCGGTTAAACATAAGGGAACGAATGCAACTAAAAGGAGAAAAATAACAAGTTTCATAAGAAGTTAAATTACTGAGATCAAATGTTAAAATCTGTCCGTGATCGGACACTGGGCAGGAGAGGTGCTCCAGCCCCAAAATAGTTTTGCGTTATGATAGAAATAAAAAAACTGATTCGCATGCCATTTTGTGCAAAAGGTAAACTGGAAAATTCCTGTTGGGTTATTGACAGGCAGATTATATTATCATCCCTGCCATTGCAACTGGTTTCAATAGTTGAAAAAAAGTATGAATATTAAAAAATATCCTGATTTCGGTCCGCTTGCTGCTGATCTGATTGTTGAGAATTATGATCTTGGTGAATTTGAAAACTATAAGCCTGTCAGCAGCGGATTTGCCAATTTCAATGCAAAAATTGAAACCAACCGGGGAAATTTTCTTTTTCGGGTTGTTCTTCAAAAAACTGAAGAAGAGCTCCGTGAGGAGATAGAACTGATGGAATTTCTGAAAGAGCACTTTTTCCCGGCAGCATACCCGATTCCACGCAAGGACGGAGAATTTATCAATCGTCTGAATGAAAATCGTTTGGTTATTCTTTTTGAATATCTGGACGGCTCAGAACCGGAACCCTCGGCACGAACTGCCGCTGAAATTGGTGATGCAGCTGGATGGCTGAACGCATTACCATCGCGTCAGTGGCAAAAAAGGAAAAATGATCTGTCGATTGAAAATTGCCGGAAACTGATTGAAAAAGACTTCACAGGTGCTGATAACCGCCTCAAATCTCTGCTCCGTTACTTTGAAGAAGAAACAGCAGAATTGTCTGCAGCAATCCGCCCTGATTTGCCCAAAGGGTTGATTCACGGTGATCTCTACACCGATAACACCATATTCAGAGATGAGAAACTGATTGGTATTCTCGATTTTGAAGAATTTTGCGTGGACACACTACTTTTTGACCTGGGTAATGCCATCCAGGGATTCTGTTACCGGGGT
>SLGL01000237.1 GCA_007123785.1 Balneolaceae bacterium | reverse complement strand
GACATGCAGTATGGTGTGCGCTTTTTCAACCGGATGCGTGATTTAACCGCAACCGGATTTTTCACTTCACAGATGGGCGTGGAATATCTCGGTTATCAAGGCAACCGCCCCGGTTTCTGGGATGGAGTCCCTCAGGAAGTTTTGGAAAAGCATGGGCTTGAATACGATCAGAAAACGCTCGGGGAATGTATTAAAGAGGAAGATCGCAACCGTATTGCTGAGTGGGATGATGATATGAATATTCTATAGCCATACACTTAGTGTCATGTCAACGATCAAATGACGTAAAAATCCGCAATGTTTTTCTTCGAAAAGGCTGTATTATTCCATTCTTACTGCCAATGGTGACAAGGAAACATTGCGGGTTTCTTGCGAAACTTCATTCTTGACACAAAATTAGATATTCCTATTTATTATAAGCTGGAATCTAAACTAAAAGCTTTCACAAAATCGATTTCCAGCCGAAACTCACCCTCCTGCTTTTCACTGATCAAAAAACCATACTCTTTTATTTTTGAAAGTGAGGGGGCGGATACATTATCAAGGATTTTTCCGCGATGTTTAGGAATAAAACTATTAAATGGTAATTCCACAGAAATCCACTCATCTTTTTTTGTCTCAAAACGGGAATGGTACACCCAATTATGGAGTGCATTTCCGGTACCGGTTTTGAAACGAAAGCTATAGCTCTTTCCATCGCCTTTTACTTTCAACAAGATGGAATGATAATTCTCCATATTCATTGGTATGATGTTTTTCACGGATGCGAACCCGCCATTATTTTCCAGAGAAACATGTCCGATAAAAACACCATTACCAGCATCATTGATCTGAAATTGACTTTGTGAAATTCCACCCATCACTCCATCATTTACAATTTTCCACTTTTGGGAGGCAAGGTTTGTAAAATCCGTAATCAGTACAGATTGATTGTAATTATTCATGACAGCGAAACATCAGTCACTGTAAAATCATTTCACAATATCGATTCAGTTCCTGTCTCTTGAAAAGATTCCGCCAAGTCGGCGAAAAACATTACGACTCCGTTCTTCTTCCTTTTCTTCAACCACCCTTGGGTCCTCTGAATCTCTTCCGCTAAGAAAATCACGAAGCCTGTCCCTGAACCTGTCATCCTGGAAATCAGGGCACGACATATCAAAACTTGTATGAGTTTGTTCGGCTGTAAATTGATTTCGCTGGGCTTCAAGGCCATTCTGCCCACGAAGATTATTCAAAAAATATCCTGCAACCGGAAGGGCTGTTTGCGAAGCGAATCCCATGTTACTACTGAAACGCACGCGCGGACTGGAGCCGCCCACCCAGCTTCCAAAGACCATATCGGGTGTCATTCCCACAAACCATCCGTCCGAGAAGTTTTGGGTAGTTCCGGTTTTGCCTGCTAAGGCATGCCGGATTCCAAACTGAGATCTCAGGTTATGGCCGGTTCCCTCATTCACTACTTTGGAGAGCATCTGCACCATTGCTCCGGCTGTTTCTTCAGATATGGCATTTCCATCCGGCCTGCTTCCAGGAAAACTTTGCCTGATTGCATCGGTAAGAGACCCGCTTTGCCCGGATTCTTCACCCGAAAAATCATAAATTAATTCTCCTTCGGAATTATAAATAGCTTTGATGGTTTTTGGAGTTGCCGGTTTTCCGCCATTCAAAAAAGTTGTGTAGGCAGTGGTTAATTCAAGCAGGGAAACTTCAGCCGTTCCAAGGGCAATTGACGGCTCAGGGGGAATGACAGACTGAATGCCCATTCCGACCGCAGTATGCTGCACATTCCGAATACCGGTTTCCATAAGCACTTCCACTGCAATCGTGTTGATCGATTGCGCCAGTGCACCCTGTATGGAATATCTTCCGCCATACTCGTCACGCACATTGCGGGGCATCCACTCCTCATAATCTTCATATATCGACAAAATATTTCGCTGATAATCACATGGCTGCATACCCGATTCGAGTGCGGCGCTATAGACAATTGGCTTGAATGCTGAACCGGGCTGTCGTCTCGATTTCACATGATCGTATTTAAAATAGCGATGATTGATACCTCCCACCCATGCCAAAATATGACCGGTTTCGGGATGCATTGCCAGAAACCCGGTATTCAGAAAAGAGATATAATGCCGATGCAGATCGTAGGGAGAAAGTTCACGCTCTTCGTAGCCATTCCATGTGTAAATCCTCGCAATTGCCGGAGTGTACAAAACATCTTCGATCTCTTGATCAGAAAACCCATCTTCCCGGAGCTGCCGGTAATGTTCGGACTGCCGCCAGGCCCAAAGAACAGCAGGATCGTCTCTGTCTGCAAAAACTGAACCAGCGGATCGCTCACCGTCAAACCGGTTTTGAAGATTCTTGAGCTGTGTGGCTACTGCATCTTCCGCGGCTTTCTGAATCCGAGAATCCACTGTGGTTTGAATAATCAGGCCATCGGTATACAAATTATAACTTTGTCCGTCCAGCGCCTCTTCGTTTTCAAGAATTCGGAGTACTTCACCTCGCACATGTTCCCGAAAATAGGGTGCAGGACCATCACTTTCTGTAATTCGGCTATATCGGGTTTCCATCGGTTTATCGACGTACCGGGTGGCTTCCTCCGCTGTAATCATACCGTATTTTTCCATCTGGCGTATCACCACATTACGCCTCTGGCGGGCACTATCCGGATTCCGGTGAGGGTTATACCACGAGGTTGCCCTGAGCATCCCGGTCAGAGTTGCAGCCTCATGAAGTTCAAGCTCGGAAGGCCGTTTGTTAAAAAAGCGGCGTGAAGCCATATCGATACCATAAATTTCCTCCCCAAATGAAACACTATTGAGATAGAGTGCCAGAATCTCATCTTTATCATAGACACTTTCCATACGGCGGGCAATGATCATTTCACGAATTTTATCGGCAACAATATAAAAAGGGCCGTTCCGCTCTCTCGGATAGAGATTTTTGGCAAGCTGCTGGGTGATGGTGCTTCCGCCACCGCTATTCTGACCCAGTAACAATGTACGAACACCCACGCGTGCCAGCGCCCGGTAATCGATGCCGTTGTGATTATAAAATCGTATGTCTTCAATGGCAAGAAGGGCATCCACCACAACCGGATCCACCTGATCGATGGAAATCTCTGTACGGTTCTGTATGTAGTAAGTTCCGAGCAGTTTCTGATCAGCAGAGTATACCTGGGAAGCGCGATAGTTCCGTATTTCAGATAGTTCTGCCGTACCGGGTACCGGGCCGAATGAGCCGTGCCAGATCATCACAAAAAATATGACCGGTAAGAGTGAAAGCAGAATCACTCCGCCCATCAGGTAAGGAAACCAGGAAGGTAATCGATTTTTCTTAAGATAATTCATAAAAAGCACAACCTTTATTCAATCGAGTGTTAACGGATAAATCAGAATTTTGTTCCTTAGTCAATCAATAGTATTTGAAGTTTTTTTAAATTACTCAAAATGAAAAACATAGCTTTTTAACACAGGGAAAAAGCATAATTATGAACAGGAATTTCACGATAATAGCCCGCTCCGGTAATGATCTTCAAAAATATATACCCAAACTTGCCAAATTGCGGATTGAAGTGTTCCGGGAGTTTCCATATCTATATGACGGAACGCTTGAATACGAACAAAAATACCTAAACACCTACCTTACGTCTGAAGAAAGTATTGTAGTGATGGTTTTTGGTGGAGAGGATATTGTGGGAGCCTCCACCGGCCTGCCCATGACGGATGAAACCGATGAGTTCAAAAAGCCCTTTGCAGACAGAGGAATTGATGTGGAAAAAGTCTTTTACTGCGGAGAATCGATCCTGAAAAAAGATTATCGCGGGCAGAGAATTTATTCCACGTTTATGCGTGAAAGAGAAGATCATGCACGAAGGCTAAACCGGTTTGATACCATCTGTTTCTGTGCAGTTGTCCGATCCGATGATCATCCGCTCCGGCCGCCCGGTTACCAGCAACTGGATGCAATCTGGCAAAAATACGGTTATAAAAAGAACCCGGACCTTACCGCCAGATATGTGTGGAAAGATATCGATCAGCCCGAAGAAACGGCCAAAAAGATGGTGTTCTGGCTGAAACAACTCGATTAAGCAGTTTCCATCAGAAACGATTTAAACTCATCAAAAGTTTTCCCGATTGTAATTGATTCTTTTTCTCTGTTGAGCCACTTTTTCAATCGTGCAGGGATCTCGATTTTATGGCCGGTTTCAGGTTCTATCACATCACTGAATTTTACAGGATGAGCTGTTGCAAGGGTCACAACCGAAGTCTCCCCGGATCTGCCAGCCCGATAACTCTCCCCTGCCCGAAAACCAATGGCTGTATGCGGACAGAATAGATAATTATGAATTTCAAGAGCCTCCCGGATGGTCTCACGAGTCTCACCATCTGTAAATGAATAACCTTTCAAATGGTGGCGTATCGCTTCATCGGAATGGGCGAACAGGTGCTGTATTCGTGCAAAATTACTTGGATTTCCTACATCCATTGCGTTCGAAATGGTTTGAATGGAATCTTTCGGAGTGAACGAAGTCCCGGCTAAAAATTCTGGTACCACATCATTTACATTTGTTGCAGCAAGAAAAGTATTAACAGGCATTCCCATTTTCATGGCAAACAGGCCTCCCGTCAGATTCCCAAAATTGCCGCTCGGAACTGAAAAAACCGGATTTTTTGCTCCCTCCTTTTTCAGTTCCCCAAATGCATACGCATAATAAAACGATTGTGGCAGCAAACGTGCTATGTTGATGGAATTGGCTGAACTGAGCAGTATTTGACTGGAAAGATCGGCATCGGTAAATGCCTGTTTTACCAGCCTCTGACAATCATCAAAAACGCCTTCCACTTCAAGTACTGTAACATTTTCGCCAAGTGTGGCCATCTGCTGCTCCTGCAGTTTACTTACTTTTCCTTTTGGGTAAAGCAGGCAAACCTTTACTCCCGGAACTTTGTAAAATCCATGTGCCACTGCACTACCTGTATCACCTGAGGTTGCAACAAGAATTGTAACCTCCCTCTGCTCTTTCTGAGCCTGTTCAGAGAAAAGTCTTGCCATAAAACGTGCGCCAAAATCTTTAAATGCAAGTGTGGGGCCATGAAAGAGTTCAAGAACAGAATGTCTATCAGAAACCGAAACCAATTTTAAAGGATAATTGAATGCATCTTCAGCTACAGAGCGGAGTTCATAATCGGTCAGTTCTCCCTCAAAAAAAGGCCGGGCCATTCTAAAAGCGATTTCCTGGAAACTCAGTTCATGCAGCGAAGACCAAAATGGATCGGGCAAAACCGGGATTTCAGCGGGCATATATAGTCCGCCGTCTGGAGCAAGGCCATTTCGCATGGCCTCAAAAAAAGAGACAGCTGGTGTGGAATGATTTGTTGAAATATATTTCACGGTTTGATCAATTTTTCGATCTGGAAAGCAGAGAAACACAAGCGAAATTCATGCGCTACGTTTTGTAAGAAATAATTTATGGAAATAATATTCACTGCATATTGAATTTTTTTAAGTCTATCTTCAAACTGATTGAAGTGAGGCATTTTACCTGGGATTTTCCAGGAGATTATACATTTCTTATTACCTCAACAGCAGCACCTTGGGTGTTGATTTTGGAAATATGAATATCAAATTCCAGTCCTATTTCATCGAGAACATCCCCCATTTTTCGGCCGATGGTTTCTGCTTCAGATTTGGATGTACTGAGAGCAAATACAGAAGGTCCGGACCCGGAAATACTGCATCCAAGGGCACCGGCATCCATTGCCGCAGCTTTCATTCTGTCGAAACCAGGTATCAGTAGTGAGCGCACAGGTTCAATAATTTCATCGTGAAGGGAGCGGCCAATCAGGTCATAATCCTCCGTGTACAGGCCGGCAATGAGTGCTCCGACATTTCCCCATTGGGTAACAGCCTTCTCCAGAGAAACCTGCTTTTTTAGAATCATCCGGCTGTTTTTTGTCTGAATTTCTATCCCGGGATGAATCAGCGTGCAGTGAAGTTTGTCGGGAGTGTGCAGGGAAATAACATCGGGAGGCTGATGGTTTTTGACCAGGATAAACCCGCCGAAAAGTGCTGCCGCAACATTATCGGCATGGGCGGTTCCGCTGGCAGCTAATTCACCTTCAACGGCAAAGGGCAGTAATTCATTTTTTGAAAAGGGCTCACCAAGAAGAGCATTTACAGCCACAACAGCAGCTACAGAACTGGCCGCACTTGAACCCAGTCCGCTGCCAAGAGGCATCTTTTTTTCAATGGAGAGCTCAATCCCGGTTTCATCCATTTTGCCGGTTTTATTCAACAGTGCCTGAACGGCAAGACCGGCCGTATTTTTTTCTGTTTCGACAGGCAGACGTCCGCCATCACCTGTTATCCTTGTGATTCTTACACCCGGTTTATCCGAAAGAACAGCGGTAACCGTATCCCCCAGTCCGTGTATGGCAAATCCGAGCACATCAAATCCGCACCCCACATTAGCCACCGTTGCCGGTGCGAAGGCTTTAACTTCTTTTGTGAAATCAGGCATGAGTCTTTTTTTAATATCCAGCGTTACTGTACGCTTTGGTGTTGGCTACTCTCAAAATATCGGAAATAATTCCCGCGGATGTAACATAAGCTCCGGCTCCCGGACCCTTCACTACCAGCGGATTTTCATCGTAATGAGAGGAATAGAGGGCCAGAATATTATCAGTTCCCGAGAGGTTATAAAACGGGTGCCTGATATCGACTTGTTCGAGTTTTACCACAGCTTTATTATCTTCAAACCGGGCGATGTAACACAGTTTTTTTTCTGCATCAGCTGCTTTTTTTGCCAGTGAAGCGAATTCACTGTCTGACTTTTTCAAAAGTTCAAAAAACTGTTCGATGTTGTCGGCATCCCTTGCATTTTCAGGAACCAGGTTTTGGATGTCAATATCATCAAACTCCAGTTCATAACCAGATACTCGGGCCAGAATCAGCAGTTTTCGCCCTACATCGTGCCCGTTCAGGTCTTCGCGGGGATCGGGTTCTGTATAGCCCTTTTCACGTGCTTGTTTTACCAGTTCACTAAACGGTACCGAACCATCGTAGGTATTAAAGAGATAGCTGAGGGTACCGGAAAGGACCCCTTCAATTTTCTCGATGCTGTCTCCTGTGGTCACCATTTCATTGATGGTACCGATAATCGGCAGGCCTGCTCCCACATTCGTTTCATACCGGTATGCACAGTTGTGTTTCCTGGCAGTTTGATGGAGCCGTGTAAAAATTTCCTGAGTGGTAGAATTCGCTTTCTTGTTCGGAGTAACAACAGAGATACTGGCCGTTAATATTTCATCATAAAACGGGTAAATATCGGCACTGGCCGTACAGTCAATAAATACGGAGTTTGGCAGATTCATCGATTTCATTTCAGCAACAAAATCTTTCAGATCGGTAGCTTTCCCTTTGTCAGTAAGCCTGGAGTTCCAGTCATTCAGGGGAATGGCTTCATCACTCAAAAGCATTTGTTTACTGTTAGCTACTCCTTTCAGATTCAGATCAATCTGGTACTCTTTGTATAGCTCTTTTTCCTGTTCACTGATAATTTTGAGGAGTGTACTACCGATTAAACCGGTTCCCACCAGGAAGAGATTCATTGTTTTAACGCCCGACAAGAAAAAGGCATCGTGCAGTGTATTCATTGCTTTTTTTTCATTTTTCCTGTCTACAACAAAAGAGATATTTCTTTCGGACGACCCCTGTGCTATTGCTACAATATTTATACCGTTTCTGCCCAATGCATTAAATACGCGTCCGGCAATTCCCGGAATCTGGCGCATATTGTCTCCCACGACGGCGATAACCGAAAGATCTCGTTCCACGCGAATTTCATCAATAATATCTGCACTGATTTCTTCACTGAACTCATCAGCTATGGTTCTTTTCGCTGCCGCAGCATCGCCCGGCAAAATAGCCACGGTAATCGTATGCTCCGATGAAGATTGTGTAATGAGAATGATATTGATGTTCTCTTTCGCAAGCGCACCAAACATTCTCGCAGAAACACCTGATACACCAATCATTCCGCTTCCTTTGATGGTTATCAAAGATACGTGTTCGATAGACGACATCCCCCGAATAATTCCGTTTTTCTCCTTCACCTCTCTTTTAATCCACGTTCCGGGATGCTCAGGCTTAAAGGTGTTTTTGATTAGAATCGGGATTGCCGATTTCAGTGCGGGTTGAATAGTTGGCGGATAGATCACTTTGGCGCCAAAGTGTGAAAGTTCCATCGCCTCTTCGTACGATGCAAAATCAACCGAAAAAGCGTTCTTCACTTTACGGGGATCGGCCGTCATAAGCCCGTCTACATCGGTCCAGATTTCGATCACCTCAGCCAGTAATGCAGCCCCGAAAATTGAGGCGGTATAATCCGATCCGCCCCGGCCCAGAGTTGTGGACTCATCATCCATTGTGGATGAGATAAATCCGGTTGCAACGATAATATCCGAATCGGTTTCTTCGGTAAAATCACGAATATTTTGGAATGTAATTGCAGTAATAATTCTGGCCGAACCGAAATTGTTATCAGTCTTGATCAATTTTCTTGTGTCAGAATAAACAGCAGGCAGACCTTTAGAGACGAGTAACCGCGATAGAATCAATGCAGAAAACCGCTCACCGAAGCCCACAATAAAGTCGAGAGTTTTTTTGGTAAGTTCACGAATCAGGTACACCCCCTGCAGTACATCATCCAGCTCATTCAGCATCATTTTAAAGGATGTGATAACTTCACTCCTTTTGCTTGCCGGGAAAAGTTCATTAATGGTTATATAATGTCGCTCTTCAATTCCATTGAGGATGGAATGGTATGACTGATTCCCTTTTGCAGCCAGTGCGGCCATGTCTATTAATTGATCAGTTACTCCTCTGAATGCAGAAACCACAACCACAAGCCGGTCCTTTTTCTGCCTGGCCTCAATAATGTTAACAACTTTTTTCAGTGCATCAGGCGTGCCTACTGAGCTCCCGCCAAATTTTAAAATTCTCATGTTTATTTTTCGGTTACAACCTTACTATAGGGAGATTTATTTAAACTATTTTTTTAACAAGCTCCAATCAAACCCCAATTCAAAACAACCTTAATTTTAGCCAAAGTAAACGCGCCCTACAAGTTATTTTTACTATTCTTCGAAGAAAATAATGGAAGCGCTTTTCTTTTTTTAAGTAATTTTTCTGCCGAAAAGGTTGGTTATTGAACCTGTATTTGTTTAGTTAGTTCCTTGTGCTGAACATAATTTGATCTGCATTTTTCACATAAATTTGTTGATTGTTTTTTCACTATGTCTGCCAATAAACAACATCAAATAAAT